>DATCMP010000569.1:0-9013 GCA_036563365.1 Thermomicrobiales bacterium | reverse complement strand
TTTTGCCCTTGTGCTGCATCTGCCCCGGCCCGTTTGGCGTGCCCGCAGCTGCGGGCACGCCCCGCCGTTCGGTGGGCCTGCCAGGCGACATAATTATTCGTTGTTGCCCTCGGAGGGCTACGGTATACTTTTGACAAGGGTGCCGAGCGAAGAATTTCAGCCAGGGTCACGAACAGTCGGAGGTCGAGTCGGATGGCGGATGTCAGCGCCGGAGAACTGAGAACGACGGAGGCATTGGCGAATACGCCCGCGCCGTGGCGGCAACGCCGCTGGTTGCTGCTCGCCGTCATCGTCGGCGCGGTGGCGCTCCTCGGCTTGCTGTATTGGGGGATGGTGCGCGGGCCGAGCACACAGGTTGGTAAATCGGTGCCGCTGAAAGGCCCGGCGCAGGATTTCTCGGTCACGACCCTCGATGGGCAGACGCTGAAGCTCAGCGATCTGCGCGGCAAGGTCGTCGTCCTCAACGTCTGGGCGTCGTGGTGTATCCCGTGTCAGGATGAGGCCGGGGAACTGAACCGCTCCTATGATCTCTACAAGGGGCGCGATGTCGCCTTCGTCGGGATCGCCTTCAACGACGATACGGACCCGATGCGCCAGTTCGTCAACCGGTACAACGTCGCCTACCCGGTCGCACTCGACCCCGAGGGGCGGATCTCGATCGGTCTGGGGATCACGGGTGTCCCCGAAACGTACCTGATCGATCCGCAGGGGAACCTGACGCAGAAGTGGGTCGGGCCGATCACGGCGAAGCAGCTCAACGGCCTCCTCGCGCCGATGGTGCCCTAAGCGGGCGATGAGCGCGGCCGACGTGTTGCTGGTCGCGATGCGCTGGGCGCATGGGATGGCGACGATCATCTGGCTGGGCGGTGGGGCGTACGCGACGCTGATCCAGGGGCGCGAGTTGCGCCAACTGGACGATCGGGAGGTGGCGGCGCGGATCGGGCGCGCGACCGGGGTCGCCTTCGGGCGCTGGGTGAACGCGGCGACCGTCGTCTTCATCGTTAGCGGCGTTATCCTGACGTTCGATCGGTTGGCGAGTCGGGGGGCGACCCTCCAGTACGGGATCGTGCTGGGACTGAAGATCGCCCTGGCGCTCTGGCTCTTCGCCCTGGCGCAACGGTTGCAGCGGCGGCGTGGCCGCACGGTGCGCGGGCCGTTCGCGGCGGCGCGACAGGCGCTCGGGTCGCCACTGGCCTTGCTCTGGATCGGGGCGATCGTCGTCCTGCTGGCGGCGATTCTGAAGACACTCTACGAGAACGCGTTACGCGGTAACTGAAATAGGGGGACGTGAGGATGGCGGATACGGCGATCGGTGGGCCACGGACGACGCGGGCGCTCCCGAGTGCGGCGGCGCGGCGCGGCGGTAAGCGTTGGCAACTGGCGATCGTGGCGCTGGTGATCGCCGGGGCGATCGGCTATCTCGTGTATAACGGCCTCGGCACCAACGTCTACTATCAGACGGTCACCGAATTGCAGAGCGGCACCGGGCACGGCCAGCAGATCCGGCTAGCCGGGAATGTGGTCGATGGCTCGATCGTCCGTGAGGAAGGCTCGGGTATGGTGCGCTTCCTCGTCGCCGATGCTGGCGGTGAGCTTCCCGTCGTCTATAAGGGCGTCGTTCCCGACATCTTCGGCCCCGGCATCGAGGTCGTGGTCGAAGGGAAGTACAATCCCTCGACCGGCTTCGCCGCCGACACGATGCTCGCCAAATGCCCCTCGAAGTTCGATACACAGGCCGCAGCGGCCAAGTAGTCGTGGGTCGTGAGTTGTGAGTCGTGAGAGGGCGCGGGCGGAACCTCGACCGCTTCTAGCCCCTCCGCATTCTTTCTCACGACTCACGACCCACGACTGGAGTTTCAATGGCAGATATCGGGCAGATCGCCGTCTTCGCCGCGTTCCTGATCTGTTGTTTCGGGATCGGGGCGGCGGTCTTCGGTTGGCGGCGTGACGCGCCAGAATTTCAGGCGAGCGCGCGGCACGCGACCATCGCGCTGGCGGCGTTGCTTTTCGCGGCGTCCGGCGTGCTGATCACGGCGTTCCTCACGCACGATTTCAGCGTCGCCTACATCGCCGAACATTCCAGCCGCTCGATGCCCGCCATCTATGTCGGCGCGGCGTTCTACAGCGGGATGGAAGGGTCGTTGCTCTACTGGGCGACCTCGCTCGGGTTGCTCGGCGCGGCGGCGATGATCTCGCTCTGGCGGACGAGTCGCAAAGGTTCGCGGATCGCCGCGCAACTCCTCCCCGGCTTCATCGCTTGCCTGTTGGCGATCGAGGCGTTCTTCACCTTCCTGATGACCTTTGTCGCCCGCCCGTTCGCCCGGACTGCCGGCGGGGTGATCCCCACCGATGGCGCCGGGCTCAACCCGCTGTTGCGCGATTGGGGGATGCTAATCCACCCGCCGATGCTCCTGGCCGGGTATATGAGCTGGACGATCCCGTTCTGCTTCGCGATCGCCGCGCTCGTCAGCGGGCGGGTCGATAACGAATGGTTGCCGCTGGTCCGGCGCTGGACCCTCTTCGCCTGGGCGTTGCTCGGCTTCGGCAATCTGCTCGGCGCGTGGTGGGCCTATCACGTCCTCGGGTGGGGCGGCTACTGGGGCTGGGATCCGGTCGAGAACTGCGCGATCATGCCCTGGCTGACCGGCACCGCCTTCCTGCACTCGATCCAGATCCAGGAGCGGCGCGGCACGTTGAAGATCTGGAATATGGCGCTGGTGACCCTCACCTTCTGCCTGGCGATCTTCGGCACCTTCATCGTCCGCAGCGGCGTCCTCCAATCGGTCCACGCCTTCGCCCTCTCCTCGATCGGGCCATATTACTTCGGCTTTCTGGCGATCGTCGTCCTGGTTTCGGTCGCGCTCCTCTTCTGGCGGATGCCTGCCCTGCGCGCCGAGCGCGACCTCGACTCGCTGGTTTCTCGCGAGGCCGCTTTCCTGCTGAACAATCTCCTCTTCATCGCCGTCACCTTCGCGATCTTCTGGGGGACGATCTTCCCGCTGATCTCCGAGGCGGTGCGCGATGTGAAGGTGAGCGTCGGCGCACCGTACTTCCAGATGGTCAATGGCCCGATCCTGCTCGGGATCGTGTTGCTGATGGGGATCGGCCCGCTGATGCCGTGGCGACGCGCCACGCGCCGCCAGCTCGGGAAAGCGTTCCTGGTGCCGGTCGTCGTCGCGCTGATCCTCACCGGCGTGCTGTTCGCGGTCGGGTTGCGCGAGGCCCCGGCGGTCGTCGGGGTCTTCTGCTGCCTCTTCGTCGCCGCGACGATCGTCGCGGAGTTCGTGCAAGGGGCGCGGGCGCGCCGGGTCGGGCTCGGTGAGGGCTATGTGACCGCGATCTATGGCCTGCTCCGGCGCAACGGGCGGCGGTACGGCGGCTACATCATCCACCTCGGGATCGTGGCCCTCGCGCTCGGGGTGCTCGGGTCGCAGGTCTATCAGCAGGAGCGTCAGGTTGCCCTGGCCCCCGGCCAATCGGCGCAGATCGGGCGCTACACCGTGCGGCTCGATGACCGCCTCGAATATGTCGATGGCGACCGGCGCGTCGATGAGGCCCGCTTGACGATCGCGGAGGGCGGCAAAACGCTGGGCGAGATGCGCCCGAACAAGGCGTTCTATCGCGGCTTCGAGAATCAGGCGACCACCAGCGTCGCCATCCGCACCAACGCGCGCGAAGACCTGTACATCGTCCTCACCACCTGGGATAGCAAAGGCGCGACATTACTGCTGGTTGTCAATCCGCTGGTCGTCTGGCTCTGGATCGGCGGCGTGATCGTCCTCCTCGGCACGATCTTCACCATGTGGCCGCGACCGGTCCCCGAAACGGTCCGCGTGACCGCGCCCGTGCGCGGCGAGGCGATGGCGTATGGGGACTGAGCGAATGCGGAGTGCGGAGTGCGGAGTGCGGAATACGCGCAGGTTTGCCCGTGGGCCTTCCGCCGAATTGCGAACCCTATTCCGCCTTCCGCACTCCGCACTCCGCATTGGCTGGATCTTGGTCGTGTTCCTGAGCCTGTTCGCCTTTCCGTCGTTCGCGCGAGCCGATGCCCTCGATGACCAGGTGCGCGAGATTTCCAAGGGGCTGCGCTGCCCGGTCTGTAGCGGCGAGACGGTGGCCGACTCGCACGCGCCGATCTCCGTGCAGATGCGCGGGATCATCCGCGAGAAGCTGGAAGCGGGCGAGACGAAAGAGCAGATCGACGCCTATTTCGTCGCCCGTTACGGCCCGGAGATCTTGCTGACGCCGCAGGCTTCGGGGTTCACCCTCGGGGTCTGGGTCATGCCGGTCGTCGCCCTGATCATCGGCTTCGTGATCGTGCTGGCGGTGCTACGGAGCTGGTCGCGGCGCGGTGCCGCGCCGCTCGCGCCCGATGAGGGGGCGGTAGCCGCGCCGATCGAGGCGCTGCCCGCTGACGACGATGCGCGTTTGGAGCAGGAGTTGGCGCGGTTCCGGCACGGTCCGAAAACGGGCGGCGGGGTGGCCGGATGAGCGCGCCCAGCCTGCTCGGCCTGTTGCTCGCCATCGCGGCGGTCAGCTTCGTCGTCGCCCCGCTCCTCTGGCCGCGCGCCTTCGGGATCGGTGTGCCTGTCGCGGCGTCAGCGGCGTCGCCGTTGGATGAGGTCGAGACGTTGGCGCTCTTGCGCGACGATCTCCTGGCGCAGATCGTCGATCTCGACTTCGAGCAGGCGGTCGGCAAGACCGATGAGGAAGAGTATCAGGAGGAGCGTGCGGCGCTGAAACGCCGGGCGCTCGCCGTGATCCGCTCGCTCGATGAGCGACTACAGGCCGAGGCGATCGAGGAGTCGATCGAGCGCGAAGTGACCCGCGCCCGCACCCGGCGTGCCGAGGTTGAGCCGCTGGCCGAAGCATCGGACTTGAACGACGAGGTCGAACGCCAGATACTTGCGCTGCGCCGGGCGCGCGGGGCCGGGGTGGCGCGGGTGGAGTGAGCCGCTCTACAGGGCTGCCTATTAAGAAAGAACTGAGCTGCTGGTAAGGCGGTGGTACCGGGGATTAAAATCCCCGGCTAAGGGCTGCGGCCACTCATCCCCTGACCCGGCAGGGGACCACGCCCTACTGAAGTAGGCTAGGCTTGTTGGCGAAATAGTGCCTATCCCGCCAAGCACTGCGTTTACCCCGAACCTAGTCCACTTTCGTGGACCGTGGTCCCCTGCCGGGTCAGGGGATGAGTGGCCGCAGCCCTTAGCCGGGATTTATACCCTGCGTAGTCAGGGTGCTTCAGTCCCGGACTATTTTCGCGCTGGTTGAAACCGGCGGTTCTCTTATGCTCGATGAAGGATATTTCATATCATGCGTCGCCCACTCCTCACCATCATCCTCACCTGCTGCTTCGCGCTGGCCCTTTTCCCCGCTGCTGGCGCCCGCGCCGCGAACGGGACGATCAGCGGGCAGATCCTCGGGCGGAACGGGGCCGCGAATATCGGCGGCCTGACGGTTAACCTGGAGATCGCCACCGCCGCCGGGGGGGCGCCGCAGTCGCTCACGACGGTGGCGGGCGACGATGGCTCGTTCCGGTTCGAGGGCTTCACCTACAATCAGAATGCGGTCTATCTGCTGCGGATCGTGTATGACGGCGGGAACTATTTCCGCGAGGTCGAGTTCCCGGCGGGGCAGGCGACGGTTGATGTCGGTGGGATCGAGGTCTACCCATCCACGCGCGACGCGAGCGTTCTTTCGGTGCCGCGCCTCAACACGATCTTCTCGACGTTCGGCCAGAACAACAGCGCGCAGGGGATCGAAACCGGGGCGTATACCAACGCCAGCGACCGCGCTTATGTCGGCCAGCAGGGCGCGCAGAACGCCATCACCATCCGCTTCGGGCTGCCGCAGTCGGCGACCGGGATAGAACCGGCGCAGGGGCTCAATCGCGATACCCTCGTCGCGCTCGATGAGCCGCCGTTGTCCGGCTTCGCCTCGCTCGACGTGGTGACGCCCGGCGAACACCAATTCGCGTTCATCTACCGGGTCACGACGCGTGGCGACTCGCTCGACTTCGATCGGGTCTTCCCGTACCCGACCGGGCTCTACACGATCTATCTGCCGTTGAACGCGCGGCTGGCGAGCGGCGGCACCGCCGTCGGCCTGCGCGACAGCGGCGAGCAGACGTTGCAGAACGGCCAGAAGTTCCGGGTCTTCACCGCGAACAATATCCCGGCGGGGGGGCGGCTGACCGCGCGCTTCTCCGGCTTGCCGACGCCAGGCAATGAACTGAACCCGTTGCTGCTGCCGATGCTCATCTTCGTCCTGCTGATCGGCATCGGGCTGATCGTCGTGTACGGGCGACGGCGAGGCCCGTTGGCGACGAGCGCCGCCGCGCGCCATCAGGTGCGGACGGTCCCCGGGAATGCCGCCAGGCCGCGTGCCAACGGCGCCAGCAACGGCGTCGGAACGCGCAAGGTGAGTGCCGCACCGGCATCTGTTGAGGAGTTAGCGGCACGCAAAGAGGCGTTGCTGCTCGAACTGGTGGAGCTCGATGAGCGCCACGATGGCGGCGGGTTGCCCGACGACGAATATCGCCGCCTGCGCCGAGCGCGGAAGCAGGAATTGGTCACCACCCTCCGTGCCCTCGGCGATACCGGCGGTGCGAACGCCGCAGACCCGGCCCTGCGGGAGAATAGCCGCCGCCGCTCGTGAGCGCGGCCACCGCTCCCGAATCTGCCGACGCGGCGCTCGTCGTGCGCGGCGTGCGTGTCGCGTTCGGCGCGACCGTGGTCCTGCGCGGCATTGATCTGGATCTGCCGTGGGGGGCGCGACTCGCCCTGCTGGGGCCGAACGGCGCGGGGAAATCGACCCTCCTCCGCGCCATCGCCACCCTCAGTCGCCCGAGCGGCGGCACCGTGCGGATCGCGGGACTCGACGCTTTCGCCGAGTCGGCCGCCGTGCGCCGCCTGATCGGGGTGGTCGCGCATCAGACCTATCTCTACGACGAGTTGACCGCCCTCGAGAACCTCCACTTCTACGCCGATCTCTATGATTTGCCCGACGCCGGTACGCTCGCTACCACGATGCTCGACCGGGTGGGCTTGTCCGCGCGGCGCAATGTGCGCGCAGGCAGCCTATCGCGCGGCCAGCAGCAGCGCCTGACCCTCGCCCGCGCCTTGCTGCACGATCCGCCGCTGCTGCTGCTCGATGAGCCGGACACCGGGCTCGACCTCGCCGCGTTCGGGCTGCTCGAAAATCTGCTGCTCGGCGAGGAGCGCACGGTTGTCCTGACCACCCACAATCTGCGCCAGGCCGCGCGCCTCTGCGACCGCTACGCGATCCTCAACGGCGGGCGGATCGCGCGGGAGGGAATGCTCGCGGTGAATGATGGTGAAATTTTGGAAGCTTCCTATCGGGAGCAGACCGATAAATCTACTCGTATGCAATGAATTATGCCCAATCGATTATTACCTACAGTGTTTTGTCGATAGTGTATTCTTGTAATCTACAATATAGTGGCTGTCGTAATGCCCGGGGGATAGAATGGCTGCTGAAGAATCGACGAAACGGATAATTCGGCCACTACGTGGTGGTCAGATTACTATTCCTGCCGAGTTTCGCCATAAGCTCGATATTCAGGACGATACGTTGCTGCAAATTAGTTTGGAAGATGGTGAGCTGAGAATCCGTAAGCTTGTAGTCAGTCAGACGGCTGGCGAGATGGACTGGTTTAAGGATCTCTACGATCTTTTCGCTCCGGTTCGTGAAGAGATATTGAGCCGCGACATAAGCGAAGACGAGGTGAACGCCGATATTGATGAGGCTGTTCGCGCTGTACGAGCGCGACATGCCTGATGTTGTTTTTGATACTGTCGTTTTTATCCGTAGCTTGATCAATCCACATGGACTTTGGGGCAGACTCGTTTTTGCACGCGATGATTATAGGCTGATCATTTCTGAGCCGGTTCTGCGAGAGATAACGGAGGTTCTTGCGAGACCCCAACTTCGCCGTAAGTATCGTAGCATCCCAACTCGTGATCCATTCGCGTTACTCTCGATCCTTACTTATGCTCATGTCGTAGATGTGAAAACCGTGCCAGCGATTTCTCGCGATCCGAAGGACGATAAATTCTTGGCTACCGTGTATGCGGCGAGTGCCGACTACCTGGTTACTGAAGATCAAGACCTCCTCATACTACAGGAGTATGAAGGGACGCAGATTGTCACCGCCGCGCAATTTGTGGCCATTCTCGATGTTGGTCGGTCGAGCCGATGATAGGGGACAATAATGCTGCAAGGGGACTGTGCGGAGCTACTGGCGTAAGGTGTGGGCGGTGGCCCGCAAAGATCTGCTGATCGAGCTGCGGAGCCGCGATGTGCTGTCGTCGGCGGTCGTCTTCACGCTGCTCGTGCTGCTGATCTTCAACTTCGCGCTCGACTTGACCGGCGACACGGTGCGCGCCGTGGCGCCGGGCGTCCTGTGGGTCACGTTCATCTTCGCGGGGATGCTGACGCTCGGGCGCGGCTTCGCGCGGGAGCAGGAGCGCGGCTCGCTGCAAGGGCTGCTGCTGGCCCCGCTCGATCGGGGTGGCCTGTTCCTCGCCAAGCTGCTCGTGAATCTGCTCCTGCTGGGCGTGGTGGAGGTCGTCGCGCTGCCGGTCTTCGTGGCGCTCTATAACCTCAGCCTGCATCCGGGTGAACTGCTGCTCGTCGTCGCCCTCGGCACGCTCGGCTTCGCGGCGGTCGGGACGCTCTTCGGGGCGATCGCGGCCAACACGCGGGCGCGGGAGGCGTTGCTGCCGCTGCTCCTGTTCCCCGTGCTGGTCCCGGTGATCATCGGCGCGGTGAAGGCGACCGGCGAGGCGGTGCCCGGTGCCGTCCCCGCCGGCCCACCGTGGATCGGCCTGCTGCTGGCGTTCGATGCGCTCTTCCTGACCCTCGGCTATGTGCTCTTCGAGTACGTGATCGAGGAATAGTCGTAGCGCTCGCCCCCTCGCGCCCGATTTGCAATCGTCAGCCTCATGCCCAATAATCCCCGCAGCCCGCAAAACCGACTCGTCATCCGGAT
>DATCMP010000535.1:0-7883 GCA_036563365.1 Thermomicrobiales bacterium | reverse complement strand
TTGGCCCTCTGCGGCCCGCGACGCGGTCTGCCATGGTTCATCGGCAACCAGATCAAGATGATCGTCCCTCGGCAAGGCTCCCGTGCGCCGTACATGCCGTCGCCCGACATCCTGGTCCACCCCACGTTGACCAACACATCTCGCACTTCGCTCATCCTCGCCACCGACGGCCCGCCGGCGCTGGTCATCGAGGTCGCCAGCCCCTCAACCGCCTGGTCGAGCGACCTCAACCTCGCCGATCCACGCGGCAAGCCGGGAGCTTACGAGGCCATTGGCATCCCTGAATATATCGTCTTCGACCCCACGGCCGAATTACTCGGGGATCAACTCTGGGCGCGTCGACTGGGTCCAGACGGCTACGAGCCGTGGGAACCGACGACCGAGGGGCGGTGGATCAGCCGGGCGCTCGGCGGGATCGCCTTTGTCCCGCAAGGAGTCTTGCTGCGCATCTACGACCAAAACGGTAAGCTCGTACCGACGAGCGAGGAGATGGCGGATCTTCTCGATGAGCGGGAGCAACGACTCGCTGAGAGCGAACGGCAGATCGCCGCACTCGAAGCGGCGCTGCGCCGCCAGAGCGCAGAATGAAGCGGCGGGCTAATGCCCGCCGCTCCCTCGCCTGTACCGTCGTTTCCACATACTCGCTGGAGCCACGAGCCGACAGCTACCGCACCGGCTCCAGATCGATCCATCCGCCATTGTGTGCCGAGAGCGCGACCGCGTCCAAAACTTCCTGACAACGCAGGCCATCGGCGAAGTCGGGCGTCATCGGCGTGCCGGAGCGGATCGCCGCGACGAAATCGGTCATCGCGCGCTCGGGATTCCCCGCAAGATAGGGGGGCGGCACCGGCACCGTGGCAAAGGCGTTGTAACGCGCCTGCCCCTCGCCGAGGCAGAGCCGCAACTCATCGCCGCCGACATCGGCCTTCTCGATCTCGTAGATCAGGCTGCCTTTCGAGCCGTAGACCTCGATCCGCTGGTAGTTGTTGCGACCGAAGCCATTGCGGCTGGCGTTGATGACCGCCTCAGCGCCGTTGTCGAAGCGCAGCAAGCTGGTCGAGGCATCATCGACATCGACGACACTGACGCCGCCGCCCGGCGCAGGTCGCTCGGTCGTGAAAGTCCGCAAGTGACCCTGCACGCTGGCGATCTCCCCGACCCAATAGCGGCAGAGATCGATGATGTGCGAGGCGAGGTCGCCGAGCGCGCCGGTACCCGACTCGGCGCGCGCCTGTCGCCAGGAGAGCGGTCGCTGCGGATCGGCCAGCGAGCCATTGAAGTAGTGGGCATAAACATGGTAGATCTCGCCGAGTTCGCCGCCAGCGATCAGGTCGTGCGCGAACCACGCCGCCGGGATGAAGCGATAGCGGAAGTTCACCGCCGTCATCAGCCCCGCCTCGCGGGCGCGATCGTACATCCGCCGCGCCCCTTCGGCATCCATCGCGATCGGCTTCTCGCAAAGGACGTGTTTGCCCGCGTCGAGCGCCGCCAGGGTGATCGGCTCGTGATAGACGTTCGGCGTACAAATACTTACCGCATCGAGCGGCACGGCCAGCAGTTCGCGGTAATCGGCGAATGCGTGCGGTATGCCGAAGCGCGTCGCCGCCGCTTGCGCCGACCCTTCCATCGGATCGGCTACCGCGACCAGTTCCGCCGTACCTTCATCCTGGCAACGCCGGAATGCCGGTAGATGCCGCATCATCGCGATCGCCCCAGCCCCGATGACCCCTACCCGTACCGGTTCCACAGCCACCCCTTTCCGTTTGGGTGTAGTAGGCAAGTAAGCCAGTGAACCAGCAACGGGAGTTTGTGTTTGACTACCCACTACTACGCCCACTAGCCCACTCACCCACTGGCCCACTTACTTAATTACGGCCATGCCGCCCAGAATCGCCGCACCGACGATGCCCGCATTATCGCCCAACTTCGACCCAACAATTTCGACCGCTTTGCCAGGCACCGGCAGCGCCTCGCGTTTCGCGATCGGGCTCACAAGTTCGACCAGACTTGGCACCGCCTCGACCACGCCGCCGCCGAGTACGATCCGGTGCGGGTTGTAGAAATTAATCACCGACGCGAGGCCATAGCCGAGATAGCGCGCCGCCTCGTGCAGCACCTCCAGCGTCAGGCCGTCGTTCTCGGCCATCGCCTTCGCCAGCAGCCCGGAGCGGATCGCCGTACCACCGGGGGCGGAATCATCGCCCCCCTCCTCTTTCAGCAGATCACGCAGGATGGAGGGTCGCCCGCGTCGGAGTTCTTCGAGCAAGCGTCGCGTCATCGCCGTGCGCGAGGCGTAGGCTTCCAGGTGGCCGCGTCCGCCGCAGCCGCAGTACCGCCCGTCGGCATCGACGATCAGGTGCCCGATCTCGCCCGCTGTTGCGGTTGGACCGCTATCGAGCGCACCGTTGGTGATCAGCGCGCCACCGACACCGGTGCCGACAAAAACGCAGAGCAGCCGATCGCTGCCACGTCCTGCGCCGAAATGCAGCTCGCCGAGTGCCGCACCTTGCACATCATTCCCGAGCCGAATCGGCAAACCCAAACGCTCACCGAGGCTCTCCCCGATCGGGATATTCGCCAGGCCACCGAGGTTCGGCGCGGCGATGACCACCCCGCGTTCCGGGTCTACCTGCCCCGCCGCCGCGACGCCGACGCTGGTGATCGACCCTTCTTTCAGCTTCGCGGTCGCCAACGCCTCTTCAGCCGCGTCGCCGAGCCGACCGAGCAGTTCGCCCACCCCTTGCTTCGTCTTTGTTTTTTTCTTCGCGGTGGCGAGTACCTCGCCGGTGTCGAGATTGATCACCCCGGAGAGGATCTTCGTGCCGCCGAGGTCGATCCCCAAGCCATACCGCTGTGCGTCAGCCTTCGCCATCGTCGCCTCCGACTCCGTTCTCCGACTCTGCTCATCGTCCACCGTCGGGTCACGCTGCGCTCCATCTTAGCACTATCGACCTGGGCGCTATCGACCCGCGCACTGTCGGAACGCCGGGAAGAGCGGCGACCATCGCGATAGCGCGGAGAATCGGTGTCCCTCGCAGCACCACACCTTCCTGCTATACTACCAGCCGCTTGGCCGGGAAAACGCCAGTGGGGGGGGCATGGCCAATCTCATTACCCTGGGACGCCTGGTTCTCTTCTTCGTCACGATCGGCATGATTTACTCGCGCCAGGCGATCTTCATCCAGATCGCCACTGTGTCGATGATCGTCGTGATCGCCAGCGATGCGCTCGATGGTTGGGTCGCCCGGCGACGGGGGAGTACGAGTGATTTCGGCTCGGTCGTGGACATCGCCGGTGACCGGGTTGTCGAGCAATGCGCCTGGGTTGTCTTCGCGCACCTCAACCTGATCGGGCTCTGGATACCGCTGCTGGTCATCACCCGCGGTATCCTCGTCGATACCTTGCGCTCCCTCGCCTTCCGCGATGGCCGTACCGCGTTCGGCCCGAAGACGATGGCGCGCTCACCGCTCACCGAATGGCTGACCGCCTCGCGGACGATGCGCGCCACCTACGGGATCGCTAAGGCCTCGGCGTTCGTCTTCCTCACCGGCATCGTCACCGACCAGACCGGCAACGCCGCCGTCCCCTTCTTCGCCAGCGGCCCGCTCTGGTATTTCGGCTGGCTCTGCGTCTATGGCTCGATCGTCCTCACGATCGTGCGCGGACTCCCGGTCGTTATCGACTCCTGGGACTATATTGCGGGTGGGGCGCAAGCGAAGCGATGAGCGCCATCGCCGAGTCTCACGCCGCCGGGAACTGCCGTATGACAACAAACCCTCCCGGTCCGCTCACCGCGAATGTTGCCGCTGTCTTCGATGTCGATAACACGCTGCTCCCCGGCACAACCTCCGAACGGGCGTTCATCAGCTACCTGATCCGCAACGGCCACTACGGGGCCGACGCGACCCTGCGGACCCTGGTGACGCTGATACGCCATGCCCGCCTCGGGCCGTTCGGCGCACTCCGCACCCACCGCCCCTATCTCCGCGACCGCACCGTCACCGATGTGGCGCAACTGGCCGATCGCGTCTTCGCGACCCGTATCCTGCCGCGCCTGGCGCCAGCTGGCCTCGCCCGTATCCGTTGGCATCAAGGGCGCGGGCACCGCGTGGCGCTGCTCTCGGGGGCACCGCAGTTCCTGGTGGAACTTCTGGCGGGGTATCTGGGGATCGACACGGTGATCGGCACGCCGCTCGCGGTCAGCGCCGGGCGATACACCGGCACGCTGGCCGGGCTACACCCCTACGGCGAACGCAAAGCCCTGCTCGCGCGCCAGTTCACCGAGGCCCACGCGATCGATCGTAGCGCCTCCTATGCCTATGCCGATCACCACACCGATGCCGAAGTCCTCGGTCTCTTCGGACACCCCGTCTGTGTCAATGCAACAGAACGGCTGCGCCAGATCGCCGCGCGGAATGGCTGGCCCGTCGAGGAATGGACCGTGCGTACGCGTCGTCGGCGACGCTGACGCGGCGCTCGGGTATATACGAGCCTATAAAATGGGGCGAGGCCGTGAACATTGTTCATGGCCTCGCCACTATTCTGTCGCTTCCTCCCGCCACCGCTCACTTCGCGGTGATCGTCCCATCGCCGCGATCCGATGCGCTCGTGTAGAGACGGTGGTAGAGGCCCTTGCGTCCCAGGAGCGCTGCGTGGGTCCCTTGCTCGACAATCCGGCCCCGATCGAGGACGACGATCCGATCGGCGCGTTCGACCGTGGAAAGGCGGTGCGCGATCACGATCGAGGTCCGGCCCTCCATCAAACGTTCCAGCGCCTCGCGCACGATCGCTTCGGAGGAGGTATCGAGCGACGAGGTCGCCTCATCGAGGATCAGGATGCGCGGATCCTTGAGGATCGCGCGAGCGATGGCGATCCGCTGACGCTGCCCGCCCGAGAGACGTGCGCCGCGCTCCCCGACAACCGTGTCATAGCCTTCGGGCAACTCGGCGATGAAGGCGTGGGCATTCGCCGCGGTCGCGGCGGCTTCGATCTGCTCCGGCGTAGCTTCCCGACGACCGTAAGCGATATTTTCCGCGACCGTGCCGCCGAAGAGGACCGGCTCCTGCGGCACCACCCCGAGGCGATCGCGCAGCGAGTTCAGTTGCACCTCACGGAGATCGTGACCGTCGACCTCGATCCTGCCGCTCGACGGATCGTAGAAACGGAGCAGCAGATTCACCAGGGTCGATTTGCCCGCGCCGCTCGGCCCGACGATCGCCAGCCGCTCGCCCGGCGCGATCTCCAGCGAGAGATCGCGCAGCACCATCGGCGCGTCGGGCCGATTCCCATAGCTGAACGAGAGCCGATCGAACCGCACGCGCCCCTCAAGGATCGGCGGCAACGGGCGCGCATCGGGCGCATCGGCGATCTCGGGAGTTGTATCGAGCAGTTCGAAGAGGCGTTCCGCCGCGCCGCCCGCCTCGCGCAGCTGCGCGTAGGCGCCGGTCAACGCGCCGACCGAACTCGCCATTAAGGTGATGTAGAGGATCGCGGACACCAGCGCCCCCGGCGTCATCGTCCCGCGCCCGACCTGCTGCGCCCCCAGCACCAAAACCCCGATCACACCGAGCAGGGCGCAGAGGGTGATCAACGGGATAAAGCCGGCCCGCAGCCGCGCCCGTCGCATCGCGGCCCCGAACGCACGACGCACCCCCTGGTCATAGCGCCCGATCTCGTACTCTTCCTGCGCGAAAGCGCGCACCGTCCGCGCCCCGGCGATCGTCTCTTCGAGCACGGCGGTGGTCGAGCCGAGTTCCGCCTGGGCTTCGTTGGTCAGCCGTTGCAATCGTCGCCCGAAGTATGCGCTGGCGATCACGATCGGCGGTACGGTCGTCAGGGCAACCAGCGCGAGCCGCCACTCCGTCGCGACCAGCAGGCAGGCGGCCCCGATCAGCAGGATGAGTTGTTGCAGCGAACTGAACAGACCATTGGTGATCGCTTGTTGCACCGCCGCTACATCGTTCGTCAGCCGCGAGAGGAGTTCGCCAACGCGCCGCCCATCGAAAAACCCGACCGAGAGGCGCTGCAAATGGCGATAGAGCCGACTCCGCAGGTCGGCAACCAGCCGCTCACCGGCGTAGGAAAGGAGGAACCCCTGCCCGAAGGTGAAGATCGCTTGCGCCACGGCGATCGCGACCAGCGCGACCAGCGCCTGCCAGAGCGCGCCCATCCCGCCCGCGCCGAGGACGTTGTCGATCAGCCCGCGCACGACCCACGGCAGCACCAACCCCAGCGCCCCGGCGAAGACCAGGCAGAGCGAGCCACCGACCAACCAGGGCTGATAAGGGCCGCACAGCCCAATCAACCGCCGCAGCGGCGACTGCCCACGCCCGGTGGGGCTGGCTGCCCCTGCGGCGAGCGCGCGGCTCTCGGTAACCGCAAGCCGCCCCCCGTGGGTGCGCTGACGCGGCCAGCGTGCCACCCGTCGCTCGCGGAACGTTACCTGCATCGCGCCACCACACTTCCTTGTCGCTACCGAACTCGGCGGCCCAAAACCCGGCTGAATGTCCTCTTTGACGCGCATCGCTGTGAGCAATGAATTGCCGAATCGATGTCGCAATATCGCTGCCAACGCACAAGCGAACACGAGAACTTGCACAGAGCGCGCAAAGCGTTCGCGCCCGACTAATCACCGATGGCGATGTGCAACCGCGCAGCATGCCATGGCACGAGCGGTGTTGAAGGCAAGGTCCGCTCAATATGCCGCGGGCAACGCTTTCGTGAGGTACAAAACCAGGTCGTCATCGGCAACCACTGTGTCCCCTGGTCCGACTATGCGCCCGTGCCAGATGATCCCCCGGCCATCGGGGATATAGCCGCGCCGCACGTAGAGGCGCTGGGCCGCGCCGTAATCGGCGAACAGGCCGACCCCGATCCCGGCCACCGCCGATCGCTCGGCGATCCGCCCTTCGGCCAGATCGAGCAGCCGCGAGCCGATCCCGCGCCGTCGCCAGCGCGGCAGGACATTAAAATCCGCGATCTCCGGGATCTCGGCCTCGCGAAACGGCGGATACGTCGAATGCCAGGAAATCGTCACGTAGCCGACGAACAGGCCAGCGCACCGCGCAACCAGCACCACGCGCTGGTCACGTTCCTGCTCCTGCACATAGCGCGTGTATTGACTTACTGGCTTCGGCCAGCCGACCGCCGCGAACGCCGCCACGATCTCATCAATATCCGCCTCGGTTAATCGAGCGATCGTCGGTTCATCCATCACTTCCTACTCCTGGCAACTCGGGCAGTGTACAGGGATTATGCTCGTGCTTCCTGAGCGCTTTAGACGTCACGCATCACCACGTACAGCCCTATGGCAATTTACGCGCAGGGTCGTCACACTCGCGGGGAGTTGCTATACGCACGCGCTCCCGCTATTGGGGCAGCAACGAACGGCTGGAGGTGCACTATGGACTGCTACACCGAAACCACACGCCACAACTCCTTTTGAGCCGATGGGCAAGCGCCGTCGCGGTTTCCCCTCGGAAACCCACGTGAAGCGCGGCAGGCGGATCGTCCACGGCGAGAAGGAACTGTTCGAGAAACTTGGTCGCAACGACCTCTGCCCTTGCGAGTCGGGACTCCGCTTTCAAACGGTGTTGTCTCGACACAGGCCGTTATGACGGCGTATCGCGCGACCACTACTTTTAGGGATTGAGCGAGCGAACGACCATTTGCACAGCACGACGCTACGCACCCGGCCTCCTCACCGATGTGAGGAGGCCAGAGCTATATCCACAGGTAGGGGTAGCCAGCTACACCACCGTCTCCTCATAGCGTGGCAGGATACGACTCCCGAGCGCGACGCCCCAGGCCGGTCCCTGCTCGGCTAGCAGGAAGCGCGCGTAGTTCTCGCCGCCGGGCAGCGTCAGCACAATGCCATCGTCGC
>DATCMP010000518.1:0-5555 GCA_036563365.1 Thermomicrobiales bacterium | reverse complement strand
GTCGTGGGAAGGTTCGCTGAAACCAGTTGCCTGTCGATCAGCTCCGCCTCTCTCACGACTCACGACCCACGACTCACGACTCGCTACGCGAACGCCTGAATCCCGGTGATCTTCCGCCCGACGACGAGGGTCTGGACTTCGGCGGTCCCTTCGTAGGAGTAGATCGCCTCGGCGTCGTTGAAATGGCGGATCACCAGATTGTCGAGCAGGATACCGTTGCCGCCCATGATGTCACGCGCTTCGGCGGCGATCTTGCGGGCCTTGGTGCTGTGGTTCAGCTTGGCGAGCGACGCCTGCTCGGGGGTCATCTTGCCCTGTGCCATCAGCGTGCCGAGCCGCCAGCACATCAACTGCATCGCGGTGATCTCGTTCAGCATCCAGACCAGCTTCTGCTGGATCAACTGATGCCCGGCGATCGGCTTGCCGAACTGCTCGCGTCGCGTGGCGTAGGCTAGTGCCGCCTCGTAGCAGGCCATCGCGTTGCCGAGCGCGGCACAGGCGACCCCGTAGCGGGTCATCGTCAGCACCATCGCGGTTTCGCGGAAGCTGCTGCTGTTGCCCAGCCGATTCTCGGCGGGGATACGGGCGTCGGTGAAGGTGAGGTCGGCGTTGCCGAGGGCGCGCAGGGCCATCTTGCCGGCCATCAGGTGCGCCTCGAAGCCGGGCGTCCCCTTCTCTACCAGGAAACCCGCGACCTTGCCATCGTTGTCCAGATCGCGCGCCCAGACGACGACGACATCGGCGAGGTGACCGAGGCCGATCCAGCGCTTCGCCCCGTTGAGGACATAGCTGTTGCCATCGCGGCGCGCGGTCGTCTCGATGTGCGAGGCATCGGAGCCGCGCAATGGCTCGGTCAGGCCGAAGGCACCCAGCTTCTCCATCCGGGCCATCTGCGGTAGCCAGTGGCGCTTCTGCTCCTCGTTGCCGCCGACGTAGATCGAGCCCATCGCCAGCCCGGAGTGGACGCCGATCCAGGTGCTGACGCTGGCATCGCCGCGCGCCAGCTCCGCCGCGATGAACCCGTCGGCGATCGGGCTGAGTCCGGGGCAGCCGTAGCCGCGCAGGGCACCGCCGACGATCCCGAGTTCCGCGATCTTCGGCACCAATTCCCACGGGAACTCCGCGCGCTCCCAGTAGGGACCGATGATCGGGATGACCTCGCGATCGACGAAGGCGCGCACCTTGTCGCGCAGGGCGCGCTCCTCTTCGGTCAGCAGGTCATCAATCGCGTAGAAATCGACGCGCGGGAAGATCGCGCCGATAAGGTTCGTGCTGCGCTCGGCGGTCTCCTGGCTCGCGCCCGGACGCATCAACTCCGCGGATTGCTCACCTAGATGCAAATTCGGCACTGTACTGGTCATCGCTGGACCTCCTGGCTGACGTCGTTCCTGCCTATCGCGGCGTTTCCGGTACCCAACACCCTCTACGACGCTCCTTGCCGGGGGCGGGATACCGCGCCGCCACCCTGCTCATACGGAGGATAGCATGGCGAGCCACCGTTTTACAAACGACCGTTCGTTTTTATCGCCCGTGCGAGTGCGGATTCTAATCGGCCTGCGTCGCGGTCAACTGGCGCGCATCATCGCGCAGGACGCGCCGCAAGACCTTGCCGGTCGGCAGTTTGGGCAGTTCGTCGCGGAATTCGATGCGGCTCGGTGCTTTAAACGTGGCGAGGCGGCTCTTGCAGTAGGCGATCAATTCCTCGGCGGTCGCAGCGCTGCCACTCTTCAGCGCGACATAGGCCAGCGGGCGTTCTCCCGCGTACGGATCCGGGATCGCGACCACCGCTGCCTCCTGCACCGCCGGGTGGGCGTACAGGATCTCTTCGACCTCGCGCGGCCAGACCTTGAAACCCCCGGCGTTGATCATATCTTTCTTGCGATCGACGATCGTGTAATAGCCTTCTTCGTCGATCGTCGCGATGTCCCCGGTGTGGAACCAGCCTCCGCGCAGCGCCTCCTCGGAATCTTCCTTGCGCGCCCAATAGCCGACCATGACATTGTCGCCGCGCAGGATGATCTCGCCCTCCTGACCCTGTGGGACATCCTGATCGTGCTCATCCACCACGCGCGCTTCGACGCCGGGGAGCGGCCAGCCGATCGTCCCCGGCTTGATCCGTGGCGCGGCGGAGTTGGTGTGGCTGACCGGAGCGGTCTCGGTTAGGCCGTAGCCCTCCTGGATTTCGATCCCCGTGACCTCCTTGAACCGATTCAGCACCTCGCGCGGCAAGGCCGCCGCGCCGGAGTTGACGATCCGTAGGCTCGATAGGTCGAACGTCTCCAGGCCCGGTGTGTTGACCCAGGCGATGTACATCGGCGGTGCACCGAGGAAGATCGTCGCGCGCTCCCGCTGGATCGCCTCCAGGACCGGGATCGGCTCGAAGCGCGGGATCAGCACGATCGCGCCACCCGCTCTGAGCGCGGCGTTCATCCCGACATTCATCCCATAGATGTGGAAGAGCGGCAGGACCAGCAGCGTGATGTCATCCGGGCCGGACTGGAAGCCCGGCAACGAGCCGAACTGCTCGCAATTGGCGATGAAATTGCGATGGGTCAGCATCGCCCCTTTCGGGCGACCGGTGGTGCCGGAGGTGTAGCAGATCACGGCGAGATCGGCGGGCTGCACCGTCACCGGCGTACGTTGCGGGGCCTGCCCGCTCAACAGCGCCGCCCAGTGGGTCGTTCCCTCCGGCGCGGCGGTTTGGCCGATGAAGATGGTGTGTTGCACCGATGCGGCGGCGGCGATCCCGGCGGCGATTTGCGGGTAGAACATCTCGAAGACGACGACCGCCTTGGTCTCGTTGTCGTTGAGGATATAGCCGACCTCCTCCGCTTTGTAAAGGAGGTTCAGCGGCACGACGATCGCGCCGAGGCGCAGTACGGCGTAATAGGCGACGACGAATTGCGGGATATTGGGCACCATGATCGCGACGCGATCGCCCTGCCCGATCCCGCGCACGGCGAGGGCATTGGCAACCTGCTCGATCTGCCCATGCACCTGCCCATAGCTCAGGCGTTGGTCGGCGAAGATGATCGCCGTGCGGTCGCCCTCTTGTGCGGCGACATCGGCGATGATTTCGGCGAGGGTCGTTGCGGTTGCCATCGGCTGCCTCCTACCTGTATTACGATCTGTCATACCGATATATCACCCGAAAAGCGCTGAAATAGAGTCGCCTTACGTCCGATGCCAGGAAAGATGGTGGACGAGGGTTCCGCCCGGAGGGGGAGCTACCGAGAATCGCGAAGATAACGCACTGGTCACAAAAGGGAGTATACCATCGGGCGACGATCGGCTCGCACATCTGCGCGGAGGACTCGCTGGGCTCGCTCCCGCTGCATCACCCACCGTTGGCGCGGCGCATCCGGGAAGCAGTGTCAAGCGTAATTCTTTGCGGGCGGTGATGATCGTCGGGTTGCGGTACTCGCGCGGGTTGTCGCCGCTGGCCTCAATCCCCTATGCTGGATCGTATGGTGCGGCACGCCTCGATGCGGGTCGCTGAGACGAAGAAAAGGGTCGGTTCGCTGATGTTGACTATACGCCATCGCACAGGTCGCGGCTCCGCTATCGCCGCGCTCCTCCTCTCGCTTTCCCTGTTCCTCGGCGCGTGCGGCGGCGCGGCCACGCCGAGTCTTGCGCCAGCCGCGACGACCGTGTCGGCCTCGCCCACCACGGTCGCTGCCGCGCCGACGGCAACGACTGTCCCAGCGACCCCTACCGCAGCGCCCGCCACGCCGACGCAGCCTATCCCCGCAACACCAGACACGCCGAGCGGCTCGCCAGCAGCCGCCTTGAGCACCCCGGTCGCCACCGTATCGCCGCCGACCGCGACGCCCGTGCCGCCGACCGCCACGCCGGTCCCGCGCGCCGGGCAGCCGATCCGGGTGAAGATACCGGTCATCCGCGTTGATGCCGCGGTCGAGTACGTCGGGCTGACCCCCGAGGGGGCGATGGATGTGCCGAAGGATTACAGCAAAACCGCCTGGTATGAGCCGGGGCCGCGTCCTGGTGAGCCGGGGAATGCCGCCATCGCCGGCCACGTCGATTCCAAGACGGGCAAGGCGGTCTTCTGGGATCTCCATCTGCTGAAAGCTGGCGATGAGATCTTTGTGCTGGGTGATGATGGCGTCGAGCGGCGTTTCGTCGTCTCCGGGGTACAGTCGTATGGGCGCACCGATGCGCCATTGCAGCAGATCTTCGGCCCGACAAGCGAACGTCATCTGAATATCATCACCTGCGATTCGAGTAGCAATTTCGACCGCACGAAGGGTGAGTATGCCGCGAATATCGTGGTGTACACCACGTATACGCCGTAGTACGGTGTGCCTGGTGCTGGCGACCGCACCCCGAGACTGCGCTCGGGGTGCGGTCGCCAGCACCACTTGCGTAGATGCCTTGCCTCCTCTATGGCCTCGTGTTCCTCCCACGAACGGCGGGGTATACTGAGGGTAGGCGCGCGTGGCGTATGCTGATGATCTGGTGCGAGGACAGACGAGTATGCTGGAAAAAGCCCCCTATCGTGTGCATGTCTGCTGCGGGCCGAGCTGCACGCGGTTTAATCCGAAGGAATTGCTGAAGGCGCTGGAAGACGAACTCGCCGCGCAGGGGTTGGAAGATCAGGTGTCGATCCAGCTCAGCGCCTGCCGTAATCGTTGCGAACAGAGCCCCTCGCTGAATATCTATCCCGGCCCGGTCTTTTACAATCGGCTGACCCCCGAGGCGGTGCGCGCGATCGTGCGCCAGCATCTCAGCGGTGGCGAGCCGGTGCAGGAATGGCTGTTCACGCCGGGCCGCAAACCGACCGTCCCGCCGGGTGGTGGCCTCCCCGCCCGCCCGGCGAAAACCGAAACGGAACAGGGCAAGAAATGGCGCTGGTGGTAGGAGCGCGCGACGAGGCGCGAGGAGTGAGCGATGATTGAGTCGGAAGCCCAGCGTGTCGGGTCGGGTCGGGCGGTCCTGATCTACGTGCGCGAATCGCAATATAACGAGTATGAGCGGACGTCGGTCGAGGAGCAACTGGCCGCCTGCACCACGCTGGCCCAAAGTTTGGGTTACGCCATGAGCGATGAACTGATCGTGATCGAGCGCGGGCCGAATAGCTCGATGACCCGCGCCGGGATGATGACGCTGATCGGTCACGTCGCCGCCGGGCGGGTCGGCGCAATCATCACCTACACCCTTGATCGTCTCGGGCGACCGGCGAGCGACGCCCTTGAGGCATTGGTGCGCGAATTCCGCCGTCGCGAAGTGCCGCTCTATATCGCGCGCACGCCCGATGGGTATAGCTATGATCCGCGGAGCGGCAAGCTGGTCCACGATCCCGAGGCGATCCATGCCGCGACGTTGCGCGAGTGGCAACCGCCCGAGTACATCATCATCCCGCGCGAGAACGAGCAGGATGAGCGTTTCGCCGAGCATTTCCCGCGCCTCAACGAGGTTGGCGAGATCATCTCTAACGGGCAGACAACGGAGGGGTGACCCGCATCAGTGGGGCGGGAACGATCGTCGTGGATCAAACGGCGGGGGCGACGCAATTGCGTCGCCCCCGCCGTTTGATC
>DATCMP010000513.1:0-11483 GCA_036563365.1 Thermomicrobiales bacterium | reverse complement strand
TCGACGCCACTCGATACGGTCCAGGCTCCGGCCGGCCCTGGGCGGCGGGGGCCACGCTCTGGGACGCGGTCTGCGCCGCTCGGGCACCCTCGGCCTCACCGCCACCCCGGAACCAGTGCCCACAGTATACGAGGGCTCCCGGCCTGATGGGCCTGCGGGCCACGAAGCCGCCCTGCGGCGGCTAGGTCCGTTATCGGCGCAGCCTTACTCCCTCGGGGCTGTGCCTCGCAATAATCCCAGCCCGTGTAGGTGGGCATTGTGGCGCGTAAGCGTCCGCGAGGCCGGGTGCCCTCTGGGTGATTCAGCCGCCTGCCGACGTCGAAGCATACGCCCTGACTAAACCATGAGTGTCTGTTACTCCGCCGCGCGGAAATCCCGCACATGGAACGATAGCCGCTCCTCGCCCTGCCACCACTCCCGCCGCAACGTCCCGGCGAGATCGAGCCGTACCCCCGCGCCGAGCGTTTCCGGGCGACGCGCGCCCTGCCCGAAGGCGACGCAGCGGAGCGGCGCGCGCACCCCACGGCCTTCCTGCGCGGCGGCGGTGAAGAAGAGGTGTTTCCCATCGGTCGAGGTCTTGGGCCACTTGACGCCAACCGCGCGCAGCAAGATCAGCGGTTCGGGGTTGCCCTGACCGAACGGTTCCAGGTGTGCCAGCGCCTCCGCCGTCGGGTAGCCGAGATCGGCCAGCTGGAGGTCGAGGTCCAACGTCAGGGCGGGGCGCAGATCGTCGGCGGTCAGGTGTTTCCGCGCCCGCGACAGCAGCCGCTCGCGCAACTCTTCGAGCTTGTCGTTGGCGATCGTCAGGCCCGCCGCCCGCGCGTGTCCACCAAAATGATCGAGGAGATCGGCGCAATCGGCCAACGCCTCGATCAGGTTGAAGCCCGCGATCGAGCGCGCCGAACCTTTGCTGGTCCGCTCGCCGCGTTCCAACACGATCGCCGGGCGACCGTACTTCTCGGCCAGCCGCCCAGCCACTAACCCGACGACCCCTGCTGTCCAGCCGGTCCCGTCGATTTGCAAGATCGGCATCGCGGCGTCGGGCGGCCCGGCGTGCTCCACCAGCGCGATCGCCTCTTCGAGGATCCGCGCCAGTTCGCGCCGCCGCTCGCGGTTCAGCGCGTCGAGTTCCTGGGCCAGCGGCAGCGCCTCGTCGAACGATTCGGCCAGCAGCAATTGCAGGGCCAACCCCGCGTCGGCGATCCGCCCGGCGGCATTAAGCCGCGGCCCGAGCGCGTGGCCGATATCCCAGGCGGTGATCCGCGCCGGATCGACCCCCGCCACGGCGCAGAGCGCCTGGAGCCCCGGCTGCGCGGTGTGGCGCAGCGCGTCGAGCCCCCAGGCGACGATGGCGCGGTTCTCGCCGTGCAACGGCGCGACATCGGCGACCGTGCCGAGCGCAGCCAGTTCGAGCAATTCGAGCAGATCGGCCTCGTCCTCGTCCCACGCGCCGCGCAGCGCGAACCCTTCCTGCGTCAGCGCGCGCACCAGGCTATGCGCGACGCCGACCGCCGCCAGATCTTTGAACGGGTAACCGCAATCGGCGCGGCGCGGATTGACCACGGCCACCGCCTCGGGCATCTCAGCCGGGATAGTGTGGTGATCGAGGACGATCACATCGAGGCCGAGGGTCGTGGCGTGAGCGATCTCCGCCCGATTGCTGATCCCGCAATCGACCGCGACGATCAGCCCGACCCCTTCCGCGATCAGGCGCTCGATCCCGACGATGTTGAGGCCGTACCCGTCGGTGATCCGGTGCGGGATGAAGGGGCGCACGCGCACGCCCATCCCCCGGAAGGCCCGCGTGAGGAGCGCGGTGCTCGTCAGCCCATCGACATCGTAGTCGCCCCACACGGCGACCAGTTCGCCGCGCCCCTGCGCCACTTTCAGCCGCTCGACCGCTCGGCGAAGATCGGCGAAGCGGAATGGATCGGCCATCGTGCGCGGGGTGGGATTGAGGAACGCGGCGCACGCCTCGGCGGTCGTATAGCCGCGCCGCCCCAGTAACGCCGCGATGATCGCCGCGCCGCCAGCGCCCGGCGGGACCGCGATCCCATCCGGTATCTGCCACCGATATTGCATCCCCACCCTATCCCTCTGCGCCCCGCGTAGCTCTGTACGTTCAGTCAGACGAACCAATGATACCATGCGGCAGCGGTCAGGTGAGGTTCCGGTAACACCGGCTTATGGTTACCACTCGATGACGTCGTCACCGACATCCGGGCGACCGCCGCCCGGTGACCGCTCGTTCGCCAGGACGAGATCCTCGACGGTGAGCAGGAAGAGGCTGACGCCGACGAGAAGGAGCAGGAGGTGGATGATGCCGCTCCAGATGATCACGAGTCGCGTGGCATTGGTGATCATGGAAAGCGAACCGTCGCCATCATTCGACAGGCTCCGGAGCTGGGCGGAGATATCGGCCATCTGACGCGACACTGTGGACACATCGTCGCTGATCGCCTTGAGGTCCGTACCGTTCTGACCCAGCGCGGTATTGGTCTTGGCGACGTCATCCGCCACGGTACGCAACTGGCGCGCCTGTTCGCGGAAGCTCGTATCGACCCCGGCGAGCGGCTTATAGGTCGTCCCCGGAACGGTGAAATTGATCACCCCGGCGGTCTGATCGAGGGTATCGGCGACGCCGCGCGTCGTCTTGGCGGCGTCATCGAGCGCGACACGCGCCTCGCCCACGCTCGTCGAGGCATTCCCGGCGGAGGTGCTGACGGTGGCTAACGTGACCGAAACCTGCGCGAAGTTGTCGCCGATCTGGCGCAGTTCGGTCTGCGCGCTGCGCTGCGCGCCGCTGATCTGGCGATAGGCGCTGACCGAGCCGACGATGCCGACCAGCGCCACCAGCGAGGAGAGTACGGCGATCAGGCGGATGATCAGACGCCGCCAAAAACGGACCCTGGCGCGTCGACGCGCCAGGGCGGGGGAGGGTGCCTGCGATTGTGCGCTCGGGCGCTGCGGCTCATCACGACGAATCGACAATCAGGCACCTCCCCGGCGGCAAAGCTGCTCATGACGACGGGGTGGCGCACCGTGTCATCTTATGGCAGGGCGATCAGCGATCCGGCGATCCACCCGGCGAAGCCATCGCCCTGGACGGGCCACCAGGTATACCCATCGGCATCCTGACTCGGCCCGGTGATCGTGAGGGGCGTGCCATCATCCTGCGCGGTGACCAACACGCCCGCCGTGGTAGGGTTCGCGCGGATATTCGCCCCCGCCCCGCCCGGTGTCTGCACGATCACCCGCGCGCCCGGCGCGATCACCCCCGGCGGGGCCACCGGCTGGGTCGAGGCGGCCGGTCCGGGTGCCGCCGCCGTGGCGGTCGGCGTGATCACGTTCACGCCCACGGGTGCCGCCGCCGGAGCGACGAGAATCGCCGTCGGCGAAGGGGACGGCGCGGTCGACAGTTGCCGCGCGCTCCAGACCCAGAAGGCACCGAGCAACAAGATGATCCCGATCACCGGATAGCTGCGCCGGAGATATTCGCCCCAGGAATAGGGCTCCTGCGGAGCACCGTAATTCCCGGAGGGCGCGCCGCGCGGCGGCACGATCGGCTCGGTCGCCGCGCGGCTGCTCGGGCGCGCGACCGTCTCGACACCGTCGCGTCGAACACGAATCGGCTCCGGGCTGCGGCCTGCTTCGCGTGAGTCCGGCGGGCGTCGTGCTGCAGCACCACCGGCCGGGGCGATCGTGCGCTGGGGCGGCTTCGAGAAACGGACGAGCGAATCGTTATCGCCGGGCTTCATATACGGGGCAGCCGTGGCGGTATCGCTCGGTTCATTGCCGATCGGTTCCCAATAACTCCCCATGCCGCGATTACAGTCGAGATCATCTTCCCCGACGAGGTGACTCTGGTTCTGCGAGAAGAGTAGCGCATTTCGGCACCAGCCACGCTTCCACATCGGTGCCGGCTGGAAATGCTTGCAATTCCCACACTTACGCTCAGGCATCCGCTCCCTCCCGCCTCGCCGCGCCGCATCGTGCGACGGGAAGATGATGGCGTACGTACAGGTCATTGTCAACCCGTACTCGTACGCGACCGGCGATAACGCGAAGTATACCATGGGGCTTCTTGACGGTTCCCTGGCCCCTCGGCGGTCGTTGGCGATCGGATCAGGCGGGCTTATCCGTGCGTCATTGCCACCCGCCACACCCCCACGTACACTCCGCCGGAAGAAGGAACCAAACCTTGACGCGCGGCGTTGAAGGGAAGTACGATCGTTGCGCGAGGTCGGCGACGCCGACCTCCTTTTGCGCCTCGATAACCGCACACTGCAGACATCGGCGAACGGCGCGCCCGGTGCGCCGGGGCGAGGAGACACGACGGGGCATGGTCAGGGAGATGGAGGGACAGGGCGGGACCGCGGTCGTCGAGCGCCCACCGACGACGACAGCACCCGGGCCACGAGCCGAACGCGCCGACGCACGCGAGTTCGGCCAACGGATGCTGGCCCTCCTGGCCCGCGACGCGGTCCGTGTCCCCCTCACCATCTTCCTGCTCAGTCGGGCCTACATCTTCCTCCTCGGCGCGATCGCGATGCAGATCGGCAAGGCGCTCCCACCGGTCGCCGCGCTCGGCTATTACATGCCGGAGATGCCGGGGTTGGCCCATTATTTCCTCCAGCCGTGGCGCAACTGGGATGGGCACTGGTTCTCGCTGATCGCCCAGGAAGGCTATTTCGAGCGACCGACCACCGCCTTCTTCCCGCTCTATCCGCTGTTGCTACGCGGTGTCGCCTGGTTCCTCGATGGGCAGATCGAACTGGCGGGCGTCCTGATCTCCAACGTGGCGCTGCTCGGGGCGCTCGTCATCCTCTATCAACTGGTCCAGCTCGACTTCCCCCGGGCGGTCGCGCGGCGCGCCCTCCTCTACCTCGCCCTCTTCCCCACCGCCTACTATCTCGGCGCGGTCTACAGCGAATCGCTTTTCCTGCTGGTCTCGGTCGGTGCGCTCTACGCCGCGCGGCGCGACTGGTGGTGGATCGCCGGGCTGCTCGGCTTCCTCGCCGCGTTGACCCGTAGCCAGGGCGTCTTGCTCCTCGTGCCGCTGGCGATCCTCTTCATCCGGCAGCAGGGCTGGCACCCGCTGCGCTGGCAGTCCAATCCGATCAGCATAGCGCTCGTCCCCGCCGGCCTGATGGTCTACATGGCCTATCTCCGTCGCCTCTGGAACGACCCGCTGGTGATGCTCAGCGCCCAGAAAGGGTGGGATCGCTACTCGGCCAACCCGATCGAGACGCTGCAAGCCGGGGTGGCGGCGGTCGATGGCTGCGCGGTACGGAATTGGAACGCCGGGGTGGACTTCTGCTGGTCGGACCGGGCGTTGCAGCATCCGGGGATCGGGATCCTGCGCGACTTCAACTGGCGCTGGGCCTTCTCCGAGAGCAATTTCAGCGAGCTCGCCGCCACCGTCTTCCTGATTGTCGTGACGATCGTGGCATTGCGGCGGCTGCCGCTCGCCTATAGCGCCTATCTAGCGGCGGGGCTCATCCTGCCGCTCTGGTCACCGTCGGCGGTCCACCCGTTGATGTCGATGCACCGCTTCACGCTGACCCTTTTCCCGGCCTTCATCGTCCTCGCCCTGCTGGCGCAACGCCGCTGGGCGCACGGTGCGATCGTCGCCATCTCCGCGCTCCTGCTCGCCTTCCTGACGATGCAGTTTGCCTCCTGGCTCTGGGTGGCGTGAATGGACGAGTGGTCGTAGTGGGCCGGTGGAACGAGTAGGAGTCGGTGCCGCTACATCTCGTTCTTCCTCATTGGCCCACTCGACCACTACGCCCACTTCACGACGGTAGGAGCAACGTCACCAGTTCCAAGACATGATCGATGTCGAACGGCTTCGGCAGATAGATCGTATTGGGTACGGCGATCGGGCTACGCACGGCGCTCATCAGGATAATCGGTGTGGCGGCACCCTCCTGCTCCTCGGCGCGCAAGCGGGCAGCCAGCTCCGTCCCGCTCATCTTGGGCATCATGATGTCGGTGATGATGAGTTCCGGGCGTTCGCGTTGCGCCGCCTGGAGGGCTTGTTCCCCATCGTAGGCACGCAACACGCGGTAATGCTCGTCTTCGAGCAATGTCGCCAACAGATCGACGATGAACTCCTCGTCGTCCGCGATCAATATCGTTTTCGTCATGTTGACGTCTTTGCCCGCTTCCCTCACCACACCGCGTGGTCCCTGACTGCCCCCGATGCGCGCACGGAGAGCCCATCGCGCTCCGTTGCTGCACCAATTCGACGCGCAAGAGTTATACCACCGGAACCATCGCTCTGTCGGGCGATGGCGGGAAAGCGGAACGGGGCGGGGTACGTATTACCCTGCCCCGCTCGCTGCGTTCTCTGTGCTACCGCTAGGCCGGTATCGTTACAGATACATCGGCTTCCGCAAGACCGCTTCCAGGTCTCGCCTCGCCTCGCTCGCCGAGGGCAAACCGCTGTCGCCCACGCGCGTGCTCAACAGATTGCTGTAGTAGTTCTCGAGATTCTGATTCAGCCCACCATTGGACTTCACAGCACGCATGATCCGCTGCAGAATGGTCATCATCGACCTCCTCTATTCTTGTGACAGCGCCATTGCTGCCGTCTACTATCATAGCCGATCCGAGGGGCGAAATCAATGATACGAATAGGAAAAATAGCACCTCTTTCCCTGTCCGTTCGGACAGTACGGCGGCGGGTGATATGCTACGATCGGGAGGGCAAGCGGGCATGGAACCGCAACCCGGATAACCCGCGATGCGATACGCGAGAGGAATAACGATGAGCGACACAACGACCCCGAGTCAAGCCGGTGAACGCCGCCGCCCCCCACCGGAAACCGCCAAGGATATCCTCGGGCAACTCGACACCGCGCTGGGCCGGATCGCGCGGGCGCGCGGCGTGGCGGAGTCGGCGGGCTTCACCCACGCCGCTGCAGCCCTGCAAGCGGCGGAGAGCGGGATCAACGACACGATGGACGCCGTGGAGGCGGCACTACGGGACGATCTAGTGGCGGCGGTGCGGCGCAACCAGGCCGAGCAGTAACCGCACAGCGCTAACAACCTCCTTCTGGTGTAGTGGCGCAGGGCGGAATCGGGACAAAACCGAAACGATAGGCCCACGGTTCGATCTGTTCGGAACGCAAACTCGCCGTTGTGGTGGGGCGATAACCATCCACAGGCAGCGCCGCCACGACGATCTCAGGGATGGGCTTATCGCAAGAAAAGATGCCCAGAGCCAGCTTTATCCGCCCGTTATGGTCCGTCTGTCCCGATACGAGCCCTGCACTGTTGTTGTATTGGGCCGAAACTACCACACCGGCGAGCGGCGTTCACCGCTATCCCAAATACCATTGGCGTCGAAATCGACCCATGTGAGTATCTCCCTGAACCAACCACAATGGTGAACCGTGAGCACCGTCGCCGAAGCAGGCGCTGTTATAGTGGTCACTGCTCTGCCAGCAGATGCCGACACTGTCGTTGTAGCTGTGGAGTGAGGAGTCCCGCGAGGAGCGGCCCCATCTATACGTGCCGCGGGATCAGCGAGAGGTTCAACGGCATAGGGGGTGAAGGTTGCTGACGACACCGTACTACAGGCCGAAAAAGTACAAGCGAGAAACACAGCAAAGGCAACCTTGATTATTTGCCTTGGGACGCCACGCTCACGACACTGTGCCATTGCTTTCTCCCGCAGATGAAAGAAGCAATGCTCCAGCCTAAACAAATATTTGAAGGAGCCGATTCCTCACTCGGGGTCGGCTTCGCGCTCGGTATCGCCGGATTTCGGCGCGGGCGCGCTTTCCGGCTGCGCGATCGGCAGCGGGGCCGGGCGCAGGTAGAGGAGGTATTCGTTGAAGCCGACTTTGAGGACGCGCCGGATCAGGTAGCGATCGCCGCGCTCGGTGAACGATTTGCCCGCGGCGTAACGGCCCAGACGCACCTCCTGGGCGGTCTTGCTGACCATCTCCCAGGTCGTCTTGCCGCAAGTGCGACAGCGGAAATACTGGTCGTTCCCATCGGTTTTACCCGCGAAGCCGCGCTGCACCGTATCGACATCGGCACCGCCACACCAGGGACAGCGTCGCCCCGCGCCGCCCGCGCCCGTCATCGCACCGCCCCCTCGTCGCCCCCCACGCCCGCCGATCGTGGCGTCATTGTAGACGATTGGACAGGGTGACGCGAGGGCGGATCGGCTCGCCGTACCCCCGCCCGCCGACCAACTTCGCGGCCTGTTTCATCGGCCGCGGGTACGGCGAAAACCGCACCTGGCCGAGCGCCGATTTGCCCATGCTGACGCCCCACGCGCGGTACGCGATCTGTTTGCGGGGCTATCCGCGCCTATGCTACACTCGCCTGGTAGCGGCTGGTTGGGCATATCAGAAGATGCTCGCCTCCGCTCGCTTTGTATGTGGCATTTCGACGTTTCTCTGAAACAGTAATCTGCTGGCGAGGGCTGAAGGCGATGGGAACGGGTGTGGTGGGCGGTCGGCGTGCCGCGCGGGAAGAATCGCAGCGGGTCGTCGTCACCGGGATGGGGGCGATCTCGTCCCTCGGCAACTCGGTCACCGCGTTGTGGGAAGGGCTGGTGGCCGGGCGCTCCGGTATCGGGCCGATCACCCGTTGCGCCACCGAGGCGTACCCGACGAAGATCGCCGGCGAGGCGCGCACCTTCGACGCGCGCTGTTATATGGAGATGAAGGATGCGCGGCGGATGTCGCGCGCCTCGCAGTTCGCGGTCGCGGCGGCGCGACAAGCGATCACCGACGCCAGGCTCGATGGCTCCCCCTTGCCGGAAGACGCGGGGGTGCTGATCGGCACCGGCAACAGCTCGTTCCCCGATATGGAACTCGCCACGCGCACGCTGATCGAGAAGGGCGGGATGCGGATCAGCCCGTTCGCGATGCCCGCGGTGCTGCCGAGTATGTCCGGCGGGCAGATCGCGATCCAGCTCGGCGTCAAAGGCTACAACTCCACCGTCTCGACGGCGTGCGCCTCCGCGACGCAGGCGATCGGCGAGGCGGCGGAAGTCTTGCGGCGTGGCGACGCCTCGATCATCCTGACCGGCGGCACCGAAGCCCCGATCTCCGAGGTCGGGCTGGCGGGGTTCTGCGTGATGCGCGCGATGAGCACCCTCAACGAGGAGCCGGAGCGCGCTTCGCGCCCATTCGACCTCGAACGCGATGGTTTCGTGGCCGGTGAAGGCGCGGCGATCCTGGTCCTGGAGACGTTGGCGAATGCCCGCGCGCGCGGCGCGCGGATCTACGGCGAAATCCTCGGGCTCGGCTCCTCGAATGACGCCTATCACCTGACCGCCCCGCCCCCCGACGCCGGTGGCGCGGTGCGCGCGATGCGCTGGGCGCTCCGTAAAGCCGGGATCGCCCCCGAGGAGATCGATTACATCAACGCGCACGGCACGGCCACGCCGCACAACGATGCCGGGGAGACGCTGGCGATCAAGACGGTCTTCGGCGACTATGCCTACACGGTGCCGATCAGCTCGAACAAGTCGATGATCGGCCATTGTCTCGGCGCGGCGGGCGCGCTCGAAGCGGTCGCGACCCTCTGCACCCTCAACGAGGGGATGATGCCGCCGACGATCAATCTCAATACGCCGGACCCGGAGTGCGACCTCGACTATGTGCCGCACACCGCACGCCCGGCGACGATGAACCTCGCCCTCTCGAACTCGTTCGGCTTCGGCGGCCAGAATGCTTCGCTCGTCATCGGGCGCGTGGAGGCCGACGACGAATAACCGCCAGCGGGCGGATGGCTATGAGCAGTTGACCGCCGCCGCGATCAACAACTAGCGACGACCTTCACCGGAGCGGAACGATGCAGATAATACGCAATGTCGGGTATATCAAAGATCAGCAGAAAACCGGGCGCTTGCTGACCGCCGTCGGCTTCGTGGGGCTGGCGGCGGCGTTCATCCTCGTTTGGTGGCAGCGCGACTTCCCCACGCTGATCATCGCCGCCTATGCGCTGATGCTGGTCGGCTTCGTCTTTTTCAACATGGGCCTCCAGAAGGTCAGCAAATTCGTCAGCAACGAGCGCAAGAAGCGCCCGGATGAGCAGGTCGATAAGGCCCTAGGTCGCCTGAACGATCGCTACACCGTGATCCACTACGCCCAACTCGGCAAGCGGGTCGTCGATCACCTCGTCGTCCACACGGGCGGGATCATCGTCCTGACCCTGCGCGAGGTGACCGGCAAGGTGATCGTCAACGAAAATCGCTGGCGCAAGGGCGGCAACCCGCTCGGTCGCTTCTTCAACTACAGCGCCCCGCAACTCGGCAACCCGTCGCTCGACAACGCGAACGATGTGGCGGCGGTGCGCGCGCTGCTGGCAGAGGCGGGGCTGCCAGACGCGGTCGAAGGGGCGGTCGTCTTCACCAGCGCGCTCGCCGAAGTCTCGGGGAGCGCGCCGATCGATGTCCTGGGGATCGATGACCTCTTGGAGCATGTGCGGACGGTCGCCAACGACCGCGAACGCCCGCCATTGAACGCGAAGGAGCGCACGGCGATCATCGCCGCCCTCTCGCAGGGGAAAGAATTGGAGCAACCGGCGACGCGCCTCGAACGACGCAAGCGTGTGGCGTAGCACAATAGCTGGCGCGTGAAAAAGGCTGGTTGATCCATTGTGGTGGGTGGCCGACGGCGAACGTGGGTCGCCGGTTTCAACCGGCGCTAAGTGGCCTGCGGCCACGAAGTTTACTAAAGTAGACTGGGTTCGTTGAGGATGATGCGTCGTTGGAACCGTGGACACGGGATCACAACTACCGTTGTGATGCAGAGGAACATGACCGCCAATAGTGGCTTTACCATGATGATTCAGTAAGGATTTAACCTCCGGCATCGCCACAAGCCAATCTAGTCCACTTCAGTGGACTTTGTGGCCGCGACCATCTAGCGCCGGTTTCAACCGGCGGCCCACGCCGATGACACCTATGACGCTCAAGCTATCAGCACCCACGCTAGGCAGAGAACGATGGACACCGCGACGATCACCACCGCCACCGCGATACCGCTCCCGTCCTGGCCGATTCTCGGGCAGGAGCGTGGCGTGTCGCTCCTGCAAGGGGCGATCGCGCGCTGCGGGGTGGCGCACGCCTATCTCTTCGCCGGGCCGACGCAGAGCGGGCGCGGCACCCTGGCGCGGCTCTTCGCGCAGACCCTCAACTGCGAGACCCCGGCTGCGGATGGCTCCGCGCCGCTCGCTCCTTGCGGCCTCTGCCGCTCCTGCCGCAAGATCACCCGCGGGACGCACCCCGATGTGCGGATCGTCGGCCTGGCGAGCCAGGAGGCCGAGGGACCGGCGCGCGGTCGCCGCGAGACGAAGAATACCAGCCTCACGATCGACACGATCCGCGCGCTGTCGTCGGACCTGAGCCTGCGCCCGATGGAGGGCCGCTGGCGGGTGGCGATCGTCGAGGATGCCGAAACGATGCAGGAACCGGCCGCGAACGCCTTCCTGAAGACGCTGGAAGAGCCGCC
>DATCMP010000496.1:0-3641 GCA_036563365.1 Thermomicrobiales bacterium | reverse complement strand
TTGCGCGATCTTACTCACGGCGTAGGGACTCGTCGGCCTGAACGGCCGGTCCTCGCTCAGCGGCATCTCGTCGGGGCTAGCGAACCCGTACTCCTCACCCGAGCCGACAACGAGGAAGCGCGGCGGCGTGGGGAGCGCGCGGCAGGCATCGAGCAGGTTCGCTTGCCCAACGATATTATTGGTCAGCGTCGCCCCGCTATCATCGTGCGAGGTCGGAACATGGCTCTGCGCCGCGAGATGGAAGATATGTGTCGGGGCGATCTCGGCGATCGTTGCCGCTACTTGCCCGCGGTCCAACAGGTCGACGGCATACGAGCGATAGCCTTGCGGTTCACGCACCACGGTACGGCTCAACCCGAACAAGGTTGCGCCCGGAAGCCCTTGGAGGACACGGATCAGGTGGGGGGCGGCGAAGCCCCGCACACCGGTGATTAGGGCACGCAACCGGTCATTCCCCCCTCGATTGTCGGCGGCATAGCCAGATTCGGCACGAAATTCATCATCGCATTGCAGCCTTGCGACCCGGCGATGCCACAGATTCCCGGCGACCGGTAGGCGATTTTACCACAGGGTCGTCCAAACACCGCGGAATCAGAGGAACGCCGAGCGCGCCCGGCCATCTAGCCGGGCGCGCTAAGGCGATGATCCGAAAGTGCGACGCGGCGTACTCGACACCACATCGCCCGGGTTACGCGCCGAGGCCAGCAGCCCGGCGCAGCGCATCGGCCTTGTTGGTGCGCTCCCAGGGGAGATCGAGGTCCGGGCGACCGAAATGGCCGAAGGCGGCGGTCTGCCGGTAGATCGGGCGGCGGAGATCGAGATCGCGGATGATCGCGCCCGGGCGCAGATCGAACTGCTCGTTGATCAGCGCGAGGATCCGGTCATCGGCGATCTTGCCGGTGCCGAACGTCTCGACGCTGATCGACAGCGGATGCGCCACGCCGATGGCATAGGAAAGCTGCAACTCGCAGCGATCCGCCAGACCGGCGGCGACGACATTTTTCGCCACCCAGCGGGCCGCATACGCCGCCGAGCGATCAACCTTGGTCGAATCCTTGCCGGAGAACGCCCCGCCACCATGACGGGCCATCCCACCGTAGGTATCGACGATGATCTTGCGCCCGGTCAACCCGGCATCGCCCATCGGGCCGCCGATGGTGAAACGACCGCTCGGATTGATGTAAATATTCGTCTGTCCATCGATCATCCCCTCCGGGATGACCTCGCCGATGATCTGGGCACGCACATCGCGCTCAAGCTGCTCGTTGGTGATCTCCGGGGCATGCTGGGTCGAGATGACGATCGCATCGACGCGTACGGGCTTGCCCTGGCTGTACTCGACCGTCACCTGACTCTTACCATCGGGACGCAGATACGGCAGCGAACCGTTACGCCGCGCCTGCGAGAGCTGGCGGGTCAGCGCGTGGGCAAGCGCGATCGGCAACGGCATCATCTCCGGCGTCTCGTTACAGGCGAAGCCGACCATCATCCCCTGGTCGCCAGCCCCGATCGCCGCAACCTCGTCGTGGGCGCTACCGGCAGCACGCTCTTCGAGCGCCGTGGTTACCCCTTCACCGATCTCGCGCGACTGCTCCTTGATCGACACCATTACCGCACAGGTGTTGGCATCGAAGCCGGTATCGCTGTGGCTGAAGCCGATGTCGTTGATCACTTCGCGCACGAGGGACTGGATATCGACATACGCCGAGGTGGTGATCTCGCCAAACACGAGGACCAGGCCGGTCGTCGTCGCCGTTTCGCAGGCCACACGTCCCAGCGGATCTTCCGCCATGATCGCATCCAAGACGGCATCCGAGATCTGATCGCACAGCTTATCGGGATGACCCTCAGTCACCGACTCGGACGTGAAGAAGAGCTGTGGCGACTGCATGAAGGTGGTACTCATTAACTACTCCCATTTAAAGTACGAAGCACCCATCCGGGCATGAATACGAACGTCGAAGTACGAAGTACAAAGAGCCATCGCGCCCCTTCGTACTTCGTACTTCCGACTTCGTACTTTCCTAGTGCTGCCACGAGCGCAGGTACAGTTCCTGCTCGGCGCTGAGGCTATCGATCTCGATCCGCATCGCCGCCAGCTTCAGTCGCGCGATCTCGTGGTCGATCTCGAGCGGCATCCGGTACACGCGCTTCTCGAGTTCGGCACCATGCTTGACCAGATACTCGGCGGCGAGCGCCTGATTGGCGAAGCTCATGTCCATCACGCTGGCCGGGTGGCCTTCGGCGGCGGCGAGGTTGACCAAGCGACCCTCACCGATCACAATCAGCCGCTTATCGTCGGTGATCGTGAACTCTTCGACAAATGGGCGCAGCGTCTTACGGTCGCCCTCGGCCATCCGCTCCAGTGCGCGCATGTTGATCTCGGAATCGAAGTGGCCCGAGTTCGCCATGATCGCGCCGCTGCGCATCGCCAGGAAGTGCCGCTCGTCGATCACCTTGACATTGCCGGTGGCGGTGATGAAGATATCGCCGAGCGGCGCGGCCTGCTCCATCGTCATCACGCGGAAGCCGTCCATCGCCGCTTCGAGCGCCGGGACCGGGGCGATCTCGGTGACGATCACCTGGGCGCCCATCCCGGCGGCGCGCATCGCGATCCCCTTACCACACCAGCCGTAGCCACTGACCACAACCGTCTTGCCGGCGAGGAGAATGTTCGTGGCACGGATGATCCCGTCGATCGTGCTCTGGCCGGTGCCGTAGCGGTTGTCGAAGAAGTGCTTCGTGTCCGCGTCGTTCACGGCGATGATCGGGTACTGGAGGGTGCCGTCGGCTTCCATCGCCCGCTCGCGGGTCAGCCCGGCGGTCGTCTCTTCGGTGCCGCCGATCACATCCTGCAGATACTCGGGGTATTTCTGGTGCAGCATCGTCACCACGTCGGCCCCGTCGTCGATCACGATCTGCGGGCGATGCTCGATCACGGCATGGATATGGCGCTCGTAGGTCGCCGCATCCTCACCCTTGATGGCGAAGACCGGGATCCCCATCTCGACCAGCGCAGCGGCGACGTCGTCCTGCGTCGAGAGGGGGTTCGAGGCGCAGAGGATGGCGTCGGCACCACCGGCTTGTAGAGCGATGGCGAGGTTCGCCGTCTCTGTGGTGATGTGGGCACACGCAACGAGGCGCAGACCGGCCAGGGGCTGCTCGGCGCGGAAACGCTCCGCGATCTGCGCCAGGACCGGCATCTCGCGCGCCGCCCAGGTGATCCGCTGGCGACCGAGCGCCGCGAGCTCGATATCCTTGATGTCGAAACGTGAGGCGGGGGTCTGGACCATGAGAAGCTCCTCCTTGCTGAACGTTCGGCCCCGCTCGTGCGGAGCCGCCAATCGGTGCGGTCGGCGCGTCAATTACCGGCTACGAGGGAAGTGGGGTGTAAGTCGGCCCCCACCGGGGGCATATCGGGATATGTTTGGTTAAAGCGCTCGGCAAACTCGGCTGGGGTATAGCGATGGACCTGCGTGCCGAGTCCTTCGATCGCGTAGGTCGCGGCCTGTGCCGCCAGCCGCCCGGTCATCTCCAGCGAGAAACCGCGCGTCAGCCCGAGCAGCAAGCCGCCCCGGAAGGCATCACCCGCGCCGGTCGGGTCGACCACCTCGCGCGGCGGGGCGGCGGGGATCTTGATG
>DATCMP010000566.1:0-2386 GCA_036563365.1 Thermomicrobiales bacterium | reverse complement strand
GTCGAGTAGATCAGCCCGGCGATCAGGGCCGCCGCGTAGAGGAGGACGACCGAGAAGAGGTCGCGCCCGTAGCGCGCCCAGGGCAGATACGGGATCAGCAACGCCGACACCAGGCCCAGCAGGACCAGCAGATTCGCGAAGAAGAAGCCGCCATAGGCGTGGCCGGGGATCGCGTTGACGACCACGAAATGCGCGCATGAGCCGATCACAAGCGGCTCGACCGCGGGCGACCGCGCACCGGCGCGGGGCGATCCCGCGCCTGCATCTGCTACACTCCCGCAATCTGTGGGCGTCGCGGCAACCGGCCCATCCGCCGCGACGGATGCCGAACGAGGGGCGTGAAAGGCCGCATGATCACCACCATCGCCCCGCCGATCCGGGCCGAGCAACTCTTCGCCGAGGCGGCGCGGGCGGCCCCGGAGCGCGTGGCCCTCCTCTACGGCGAGCGGACCTGGACCTTCGCCAGCTTCTACGCCGAGTCGCGCCGCCGCGCCCGCGCCCTGCGCGCCGCCCTGCCGCCGGGGGCGGTGGTCATCGCGATCACGCCGATGTCGGACGATCTCCTGCTCGCCTGGCTGGCCTGTTGCCACCTGGGGCTGACCTTCTGCCACCTCTCCCCCCAATACACCACCCATGAGGTCGCCCCGCTGGCCGCACGCGCGGCGGCGCGACGCATCCTGACGTCGGATGGCGCGCCCCACCCGCTCCTGCCCGACCTCCCGGCCCTGCCGCTGGCCCTCCCCGGTGGCGACGACGCGGGTGGCGGCGACGCGGGTGCCGACCTCCCGGCGGTCGGCACGCCGGAGGATCCGGCGGTGCTGGCAACGACCTCCGGGACAACCGGGCGCTTGCCCAAGCTGGCGATCGTGCCGCACCGCGCCCTCACCTGGCGTCGCGACCTCCCCGCCTGGTTCGAGGCGCGACCGGGCGTCACCGCCACCACCACGCGGGGCTTCAAGAGTGTGTTGCGGCAAATCTGCATCGCGGCGGGCCAACGCCTCCCGCTGCTGATCGTCAGTACCCTCGTCCCCGCGAAGCTGGAACGCGAACTGGCGCGGGCGCAGACACAGTTCCTGACCATCCAGCCCGCGATCCTCCGCCTGCTGGTTGATAACCCGCAGCCGCCACCGGCCACGCTGCGCCTACAGCTCGTCCGAGCTGGGGCGGCACCGCTCCCGCCGACCCTCGCCGTCGCGGCGGCGCAACGATACGGGGCGATGGTGACCCAGGTACTCAGCACGACCGAGAGCGGACAGATCCTGGCCCGACCGGAATGGGGCGCGCCCGAGGGGAGTGTCGGCCTGCCGAACCCCGGGGTCGCGGTACGGCTCGTCGATACAGCCGGGAACGCCGTACCGGATGGCGTGCAGGGAGAGATCATCGCCCGGAGCCCCGGTTTGATGCACGGCTACCTGGACGATCCCGCCGCCACCGCCGACGCCCTGCGCGACGGCTGGTATTGGACCGGCGATCTCGCCGTGCGCGACGCCGAGGGGTACTACTTCCTGCGCGGCAGGCGCTCGTTGCGGATCAATGTCAACGGCCTCAAGGTCGCGCCGGAAGAGGTCGAGGAGGTGCTGCTGGCCCACCCCGATATCCGCGAGGCGGTGGTCCTCGGGCAGCCGGACGAACGGCACGGGGAGCGGGTCCGCGCGATCGTCTGCCCCGTCGGCGCGGCCCCCACAACGGCCGAGTTGCGCCGCTTCTGCCTGGAGCGCCTCGCCCCGTACAAGGTGCCGCAACTCTGGGAATACCGCGACACCCTCCCGCGCTCCCCGCTCGGCAAGGTGCTGCGGAACCAGCTCTGAATCGACCCTCATGTTGCGTCCCCCACTGCGAAATAGCCGAGCACGACAAGGAAAATTATCTCCTTATCGGTCTGCTACTTTCGCCGTCGTACCAGTGGTAACGTCCGCGCAAAGGATACCCGGACCCCTCCTCACAGTGACCGCGAAGGTAGCCGATTAGCCCATACTCACCATAGATATTCGTGCCTATGTAATAATAGTTATCACTTGACAGCGAAAAGTATCTAACGTATAGTGTTGGAGTCGGGGTGATAACACCCCCCCCAAGAACGGATGAAACGACACGATCGAAAGGAGCCCTATCATGGTCGCACAGGTACAGTTGCACACCGGGCAGTGCGGGCTTTGCACCCACTTCGGCGAGACCAAGCAGCAGGGTGACACGCTGATCCAGATCCGCGCCAAGCACGAGGCGCCGGTCGATTTCATCGCGGAGTGCGGGCACCCGAGCAACGCGCCGCTGCACCTCCAGGTCACCCCGATCAGCGGCTGCGCCGGCTTCGAGGAAGCGTCCAAGTAAGCACTCCCCCCAACAGCGCAACAGCGAGCGTGGCGGCCCCGGACGATCGTCCGGGGCC
>DATCMP010000491.1:0-13099 GCA_036563365.1 Thermomicrobiales bacterium | reverse complement strand
CCCCCGCCACCGGGTTCCGTAGCAGTCCTCTGAAAAGACTATTCCTTACCAGATTTGTTTACATCGTCGGCGCGCCCACCGTTGTGCAGTCAAATCCGACGCGGGGCTAGGCCGCCGTCGCCACTTCCGGTACCTCCGCTGCGATCAGCACCTCACGCGGTACGCCCCCGCGTAGGATACGGATCGTCAGCGGCCTGCCATCCGGCGCTTCCGACAGCCCCCAGGCGAGATCGCCCGGTTCCTCGATCGCGTGACCATCGACCGCCAGCACGATGTCGCCGGGCAACAGGCCCGCGCGCTCGGCAGCGCTGTCGGCGGCCACATCGATCAGGATCAGCGCCGCCTCTTGCGTGAGGCCGAGGCGAGCGGCCAGGGCGCGCGGCGTGGCGATCGGCTCGACACGCACGCCAAGGGTCCGCCGCGCCCGCCCGCCGATCAGGCGTACGACGGTGGCACTCGGCACGGCCAGGGCCGTGCGCGGCCCCATCACCATCGCGTTGATCCCGATCGTCTCGCCGCGCGCGTTGACCAGCGGCCCGCCGGAGTTCCCCGGTCGCAGCTCGATGTCCGCCAGGATCGCCTCGCGGAAATGCCTCCCGGAACGCTCGTTGCCCTCGATCGTGCCGGTGCCGCTGTAGATCCCCAGGGTCGCCGCGCCCGGCACCCCGAGCGGGTGCCCCACCGCGAGCAGGATCTCGCCGACCCGCAGCGCGGTCGAGTCGCCCACCGGCAGGGCGGGCAGCCCCTTCGCCTCGATCCGCATCACCGCCAGATCGCGCTCGGGGAGATTGGAGACGACCGTGCCGGGGAACTCGCGGCCATCGGCGAGTGTGACCCGCGCCCGCTCGCCCGGTACGACGTGGTAATTAGTGACGATTAGGCCGTCTTCGTGCCAGATCGTCCCCGACCCCGCGCCGCGCCCGTTGGTGATCCGCACCACCCCGGCGCGCACCCGCTCGGTCAGCGCCGCCAGTTCATCGGTCAGCAGCCCGCCAACGGCGGTATCGAGTGTTGTTGCCATTATGTACCCCTTTTGAAGTACGAAGTACTTTACTTCGCCTCTCCCGGCGTCACGCTCAGGTCGGTCGGCTGGCCGCCGCGCAGGATACGCACCGGGATCGCCTGGCCGACCTGCTGCGAAGCCAGACCGGCGCGCAGATCATCGAGGCTTTGGGTCGGGCTACCGGCCAGCGCCACGATGATGTCGCCAACGGTCAGGCCGCCCTGCGCCGCCGGCCCATCGTCTTCTACGGTCACCAGCAACAAGCCCTGCTCCTGCCCGACGCTCGTCTTCAGCGCGCTCGGCAAGGCCACCGGCTGTGCGCCGACACCGAGGTATCCTCGCGCGACCTTGCCGTGCGTCCCCAGGGTGGCGACGATCCGCTCGACTTCCTCATTCGGGATCGCCAGCGTCATCCCGCGCCCCAGGTGCGAGGAGAGCAAGCCGAGCACGCGGCCCGAGGCATCGACCAGCGGCCCACCGGAGAAGCCGGGGAACATCGGGGCATCGCTGCTGATCAGCTTCGCGAAGCGCCGCCCGCGCCCGCCTTCCCACGGCCCACCGAGGGCGCTGACGATCCCGATCGTCGCCGCGAGTTCACCGGCCCGCCCCAACGCCAGGACCAAGGCACCAACCTTCACCGCGTCTTGCGGCGCGCGTGGGGCGGGCGTCAACGCCGTACCCTCGACTTTCAGCACGGCGAGATCGCTGCCGGGATCGCGCCCGACCAGCTTCGCCGCGAGTTCGCGCCCATCCGGCGCGACAACCGTGATCTCCTCGTCGCGCTCGATCACATGATTCGCGCTGACGATCGTCGCGCCATTGCCATCGCTGGCCCAGACGATCCCGGTCGCCGGGAGTCGCCGCCGCGCGTTGATCCGCACGATCGACTGCCCGGCGATCTGCACCGCCCCCGCCATCTCATCGGAGAGTTGCTGCAAAAGGCTGCTGCCCGCTGTTGTCCCACTCATCGTCGTTTCCTCCCTAGTCATCGCACCAGATACGCTTATCGGTCCTTAATCACACCGTCCGTGCGATGTACTTAGCTTACGCCCCGGCAAGGTTGCAGACACCGCCGAAACAGACGGACCGGCAAAGGTAGGATGGGTGGGCCTACCCTGCCCGGTTGGGTAGGATGACGCGAGGAACAGGACCGCGCACCAAATACCGCAGTCGTGCGATCACGCTTCTCTTCGCTTCACGCTTCTCACACGATCCATCTGATCGGCGCAGCGGAAAAAGGAGGAACACCTGCGAGGCCCGTTCGTCATCAATGACCAGCCCAGCCCCGACAAAGCTCGAGCTGCATACGAGCCGCAATGGCAACGATAGTGCATAAGGGCAGCGATGACTCGAGTAAGCCGCTTGCCGAGGGCTGGCCCGCACCTGTTCCCCGCACTGGCGCAAGAGCAAAGAGTACGCCCGTGCGCTCCCGCGGGCCGCAGCAACGTTGCGAGAATCAGATTATGTGGTGCGTACGTTCGCGCATTGCGACCCTTGACGCTCCCCTCCCAACGTGGCACAGTTAGTCGTGGGACGCATCCATTCGGATGGCCCATACGTTAGCCTTATAACGGAAGCGCGCACGTCGCGAGCATTCGCGACGCGCAGAAAAGCTGTCTCGCCCGTCAGACCCGAGTGACATGGAGTATGCCCGTGACGTATCGCTCGCCGTATTCCGCTCGCAACCTGCGCCGCGCCCAGCGGCCACCGCTCTGGCCGAAAATACTGGCCGGGGTGATCGTGGTCTTGCTGCTCACCGCCGGGGGGGTGGCGCTGTACGCCTCCGGGCTGCGGATCAATGTCTCGCGCGGCGATGTGGCGGCCACGATGACAACGGCACCGGCCGCCGGGATCCCCGCCGTCGGTACACCAGCGACGAGTATCGGCGCGGCGGGCACCGCGGCGGTATCGGTGGGCAATGGTGGCACCGGTGGCGCGGTGCCACCGACCGCGATCCCCCTTGGCGGCACACCGGCGGCGGCGGGTACGCCGGGTCGCCCCGGCTCGGCCACGCCGCCGGGGGCGCTCAACGCGAGCGATCCGCGCTCGGTCGCGCAGGCATACGCCGACCGCTGGGGCAACAAAGACTACAGCGGGATGTACGATCTGATCGGCGCGGCGGAAAAAGGCGGGATCACGCGCGAGAAGTTCACGGCGCGCTATCAGGCGATCGCCGAGGAGGCGGGGTTATCCGAAGTCAAGGCCGCGATCGGCGACGCCCCGAGCGGCGCGACGCAACTCCCGCTGCGCGTACAGATGCAGTCGTCGCTCGTCGGCCCGATCACCGAGGACAACACCCTCACCATGCGTCAGGAGGCCGATGGCTGGCGGATCGCCTGGACCCCGTCGCTGATCTTCAAAGATCTCGGCGATGGCCTGATCCGCTTCAAGCCCGATCTGCCGACACGCGGGCGAATCCTCGATAGCAAAGGCCGCCCGCTGGCGCAGCAGGGGCTCGTCACGCTGGTCGGGATCGTGCCGAAAGAGATCAAGGATGAGCCGAACTTCCTGGCCGGGCTGAGCAAGGCGCTGGGACTCCCCCCCGAGAAGATCAAGGCCCAGTACGCCACCGCCGATCCGTCCTGGTTTGTCCCGATCAAGACCCTGCCGGAGCAGATCCCCGCCGAGATGAACGCGGCCTTCCAGACCCTCCCCGGCCTCGTCGTGCGGAAAGTGCCGGACCGCGTCTATCCGCAGGGTTCGTTGGCGGCGCACATCGTCGGGTATGTCGGGGAGATCAACGCCGACGAGCTGAAGGATTTGGCCCCGAAGGGGTATATCGTCGGCGACAAGATCGGGCGCTCCGGCGTGGAAGCCTGGGGTGAGCAGTGGTTGGCCGGGAAGAAGGGCGGGCAACTGACGGTTGTCTCGCAGACCGAGACGGTCCGCAAGGTGATCGCCGAGCGCAAGAACGAGCCGGCCGCCGACATCACCCTCACCATCGACACCGATCTCCAGCGAGCATTGGAAGAGAGCCTGGGCGACCGCGCGGCGTCGGGCGTCATCATGGACCCGACCAGCGGCGCGATCATCGCGATGGGCTCGCATCCGACCTACGACCCGAACGGCTTCACGCTCGGCTTCGATGATGCCGCCCGGGCCCGTTTGAATGACGAGGGATTACGCCCGCTCTGGGACCGTGCCACGCAGTTCACCTACCCCTCTGGCTCGATCTTCAAGATCATCACCGCGACGGCGGGGGTCACGAAGTTGGGGATGAACGCCAACACGATTATCCCCTGCCCGGCCCAATACTCCTTGCCCGGTGCGTCGAACGTCTGGAGGGACTGGACTTACCCGCAGGGCCAGGGGAACCTGACCCTGCAAAACGCGATCACGCAGTCGTGCAACACCGTCTTCTACGAGATCGGTCGCCAGCTCGACGACATCGATGAGAACATCCTGCCGGAGATCTCCCGCGCCTTCGGCCTCGGCAAGCCGACCGGCCTCGAAGAGTTACCCGAGGCCGCGGGGGTCGTCCCCGATCCGGCCTGGAAACGCCAGGCTCTCAACGATGGCTGGTCCACCGGGGATGCGGTCAACCTGTCGATCGGCCAGGGCTTCTTCCTCACCTCGCCGCTGCAAATGGCGAACATGTACAACGCGATCGCCAATGGCGGGACGCTGCTGCGACCGTTCCTGGCGGCGCGGGTCGCGACACCAGACGGCAAGATCCTCTACAACGGGCTACGCAAGGAGATCGGTAAGCTGCCGGTCCCGCCCGAGGCGATGCGGATGATCCACACCGGGATGAAAAATGTCGTCTCCGCACCGAACGGCACCGCCATCGATGCATTCGTCGGCGTGCCGATCCCGGTCGCCGGGAAGACCGGCACGGCGGAAGTGCCGCCGAAGCCCGACCATGCGTGGTTCGCGTCGTTCGCCCCGGCCGATGCGCCGAAGTTGACGGTTGTCAGCATGGTCGAGAATGGCGGTCGCGGCTCGCAGATCGCCGCCCCGATCGCCCGGCACGTCTACGATGTCTACGCGACCCTCGCGCCGTAGCCGCGGGCCGAGTGGCGAACGCGGCGCGAAGGAGACCGATACAACAATCGAGCGGGTCGCCCCCGGCAAGGGCGACCCGCTCGATTGTTTGCACGAGATGGTACGTGAGTGCGATCAGTGCGTCGGATCGCGGTTGTAGAGGCTCAGCGCCCAGAAGTAACCCCCCAGTGAGATGACGAGGCACCAGAGGATAGCGAGCAAGCCGCTGTTACCGATCGGGGTACCCATCAATAACCCGCGCAGCGTCTCGATGAACGGGGTGAATGGCTGGTACTCGGCGAACCAGCGCAGCCCGGTCGGCATCGACTCCGTGGGGACGAAACCACTGCCAAGGAACGGCAGAAGCGTCAGTGGCATGGGGAGATTGCTCGCGGTTTCGACACTTTTGGACACCAAGCCAAGCGCGACCGATAGCCAGGTCAGCGCGAAGCTGATCATCGCGAGAACGCCGAGCGTGGCGAGCCATTCGAGGGGACCGGTGGTGGGCCGGAACCCGAGCAGCAGCGCGACACCGGTGACGATCGCCGTAGCCAGCAGCGTCTGGATCATGCTGCCCACGACGTGACCGGTCAGGATCGCCGCGCGCGAGATCGCCATGGTGCGGAAGCGGGCGACGATCCCCGCGGTTGTGTCCATGGCGACCGCGATCGCCGTCCCGGTGGTCGCGGCGGCCACAGTCATCATCAAGATACCGGGGACGACATAGGCGAGATATTCGCGGCGACCGCCCGACGTCCCCAGCCCGGCACCGAGCGTGCCGCCGAAGACGTAGACGAATAACAGCAGAAAGACCACCGGCATCCCGGCGAGCATGAAGGTCAGGGATGGGTAGCGTCGCATGTGCAGGAGATTGCGGCGCAACATCGTCGCGGAATCGGACAGGGTAGTGGTGAGCGCGCTCATCGGATGGCCTCCTTCTGCGTATCGGTGTGGCCCGTGAGGGCAAGGAAAACGTCATCGAGATCGGGGGTGTGGATCGACAGGTTGCCAACCTCGATCGCGGCAGCATCGAGCCGATCGAGGACCGCCCGCAGCGACCGCACGCCGCCATCGCTCGGCACCTGCAACGTGAGCGCGTTGTCATCGCGTGAGGAATCACCGAGCAGGCTGGCGGCAGACGCGAGTCGATCGACATCGGCGAATTGCAAACGGATATGACCACCGGGGACCAAACGCTTGAGCTCGTCCGGCGATCCTTCCGCGACGAGTCGCCCCTGATCGAGCACCGCGATCCGGTCGGCGAGTTGATCGGCCTCTTCGAGATATTGCGTCGTCAAAAAGATCGTGACGCCATCGGCGACGAGGGTGCGAATGATCTCCCACATCGTCCGCCGACTACGCGGGTCGAGGCCGGTGGTCGGCTCGTCGAGGAAGATGATGCGCGGATTGCCGACGAGGGTCATCGCCAGATCGAGCCGCCGCCGCATCCCGCCGGAGTAGGTGTCGAGCGATTTCTTGGCCGCCTCGACCAGATCGAACTGCGCCAGAAGTTCGGCGACGCGCCTGCGACCCTCGCGTTTGCCCAGGTGACGTAGGTCCGCCATCAGCAACAGGTTCTCCTCGCCGGTGAGGAGATTGTCCACGGCCGAGAACTGGCCGGTGACACCGATCGCGGCGCGCACCGCATCGGGCTCGCGGGCTACATCATGGCCGACTACCCATGCGTCACCACCATCAGCGCCGATCAGCGTGGAGAGGATTTGGACCGTGGTGGTCTTACCCGCACCGTTCGAGCCAAGCAGGGCAAAGACCGTCCCCGCGGGAACATGCAGGTCGATGCCGTGCAGCACGACCTTCTTGCCGTAAGACTTGCGTAGCCCGACCGCCCTGATCGCCGGTTGAACGAGATTTTCCGCCATCTTCCCTCCCTTTGCTTCCTCATGCTATACTGCGTAACCGCTAAGTTACTAATCAGAATTTTTCAATAATAACTTAGCTACTAACGTAAATTCAGAATACGCGGAGGTGGGGCCGTTGTCAAGGAATCTTCAAGGGGAACGCGAGATCTTGCTCGGGAAGCTTGTGCGGGAGATCCGGCAATTCAACGGGTTCGGAGCGTCATTCTTCCGTGCAGTGGCCGGCCGGGTCGGGCTAAGCGCGGCGGATGTGCAGGTTATCGACATCCTGGCCGTCACAGGGCCGACAACAGCCGGGCAACTCGCCGCGCTCACCGGTCTCACGACCGGGGCCATCGCCCAGATGCTCGATCGGCTGGAGGAAGGTGGGCTGGTGCGCCGGGAACGGGATCCCGATGACGGGCGACGGGTGATCGTCAAACTCGCCACAGGCGAAGGCGCGATGCAGAAGATCGGTCCGGTCTTCGATTCCGTCGAGCGGGCCTGGACCGAATTGGCGTCGCGCTACGACGACGAGCAGCTTGCCCTACTCCTGGCATTCATGGAGCGCGGCAACGCGGTATCCAGGGAAGAGATCGCCCGGCTACGGGAAGCGCCGACGTCGGGTATGGGGGGGGATTTCTCGTCCCCCCTGGGCGACCTGGGAGGGGCGCGGCTGGTCGTTTCCTCCGGTGCCTCCCAGCTCACCCTCCGCGCGGATGCCGGGATGACGGAGCTCTATCGCGCCAACTTCGTGGGGACCGTGCCGGACGTGAAGGCCGAGGCCGGGACCGTCACCATCCGTTACCCACGACGGCTGCAACTCTTCCACCGGCACCAACAGGCGGCGGAAGTCGCGCTCAACGTCGGCATTCCGTGGCAAATCGTGGTCCGCGGCGGCGCGTCGGCCGTGACCGCCGACCTGATCGGCCTCGACCTCGCGGGATTGGAGATCGAGGCCGGAGCAAGTCAGGTCAGCCTGAACCTCCCCGAACCGTCCAGCACGGTTCGCGTCCGCATCACCGCCGGAGCTTCGGATGTCACCATCCAGCGGCCAGCAGGCATCCCCGCTCGTGTACGCGTCAAAGGCTGGGCCTCCGCGCTGACCTTCGACGATCGGACCTTCGGCGACATGGTCACCGATGTGCGCTTGCAAAGCCCCGGCTACGAGGACGCCCCTCGGCGCTACGACATCGTCGTCTCCGGCAGCGGCAGCCAGTTCACCATCACCGACGATTGAGGCCGCTTCCGACCATCGGGTTACTCCCAGCGGAATGTTCGCGCGGCGATGGCGAGCGCGCCGACTCCCCAGACCAGCAGGACGATCAGTGCGGTAGTTGGTGCAGCAGAACCGGTGGTCATTGCAGCGCGCAACGCTTCGGTTAGTGCCGCCGCGGGCAACAGCCGCGCGAGGTCGCCGAGGAGGCCGGGAAGGCGTTCGAGGGGTAGGACCGCGCCGCTGATGATCAGGAAAAAGAGGTAGAGGGCATTCGCCCCGGCGAGTGTCGCCTCGGCGCGGAGCGCCCCGGCCATCGCCAACCCGATCCCGGCGAAGGTGATGGTGCCGAGCACGATCACCAGCAGGGCAAGCAGCGGCACACCCGCCGGTCGCCAGCCATAGACCAGCGCGGCGATCCCGACCAGGACGACGACCTGGGCGAGCTCCAAGGCCAACACCGCCAGCGCCTTAGCGATCAGCAGACCGCCGCGCGGCAACGGCGAGGCCCCCAGACGCTTCAGCACGCCGTAATACCGCTCGTAGGCGGTGGCGATCCCCAGACTGACCATCCCGTTGGCGATGATCGCCAGCGCCAGCATCCCCGGCAGCAGGAAGTCAACCGGTCGGTCGGTCGTCAGCCCCGGTACGCCGAGCGCCGTGAAGAAGATCAGCAAGGCGACCGGCACGATCATCGTGATCAGCACATTCTCGCCACGTCGCGCGGTCAGGATGAGTTCGGCGCGGGTCTGTGCGCCAACCGATCGTAGCAACAATGATCGCTCGCTCATGGCCGCTCCTCGCGTCCGGTCAGGCGCAGGAAAAGCTCTTCCAACGAGCCGTGTCCGACGCGCAACTCGCGCAACGTTACCCCGTAATCGCGCAGCCAGATGGTGATCGCCGCCAGCGCCACCGCGACCTCGGCCGGTTCGGCTTCAATCGCATAGTTCCCCCGCTCGGCCTCGCGCGCGGTACGCACGCCGGGCAACGCGGCGAGGGCGGCGAGCGGCAACCCCGGCGCGGCCAACAGGCGCACCAGGCCCAACTCGCTCCCGCCAGTCAACTCCTGCGGCGTGCCCACCGTCACCAATCGCCCGCGATCGATGATCGCGACCCGATCGGCCAGCCGCTCGGCCTCATCGAGGAGATGGGTCGTCAGGATGATCGTCGTGCCACCGGCGCGCAATTCGCGCACGATCTCCCAGGTCGCCAATCGCGCCTGGGGGTCCATGCCGGTCGTGGGTTCATCGAGGAAGACGAGCGCCGGGCGCCCGATGATCGCCAGCGCCAGCGCCAGGCGACGCTTCTGCCCGCCCGAGAGGCGCCGACAGCGCGTCCGCGCCGCCTCGCGCAGCCCGACCCGGTCGAGCAATGCCTCCGCGTCGAGCGGATCGGGGAAGAAATCGGCGTAGAGGCGTAGCACCTCGCGCGGCGTGAGCATCGGCTGCACGCCATCGGCCTGGAGCATCACGCCCATCCGGAGCTTTAGTTGCCGCGCATCGCGGATCGGATCACGGTCGAGGACGCGCACGCTGCCGCTATCGGGCGCGCGATAGCCCTCAAGGATCTCGATCGTGGTCGTCTTCCCGGCCCCGTTCGGCCCGAGGAGCGCGAACACCTCGCCCGGAGCAACGGTGAAACTCAGCCCATCGACCGCGCGCGTCGCGCCGTATGCTTTCCTCAAGTCGGCCACGACGACCGCGGCCGTGGCATCGGCCGTAATAGCCTGCCCGATCTTTGCCTCATCCTGTGTGCGTACCATTACCATCCTCAAGACCGGCGTATCGCGCTCAGTACCACCGCTGGCAGCAGCGAGCGATCCCACCACCCCGCTGCCATGCCGAGCCATTCCTGGGCGGCCTCCATAGACAGTATTCCACAGCCTTACTGCATACGCATCGGCATGGCAACCACGCCGGTTAAAAAAAGCCGGGTCAGGAGCGATTGCTGCTCCTGACCCGCGTGCGCCCGAGTCTCAGCCCTCGACCGCGACATCCTTCCAGAAGGCGACGTAGCCTTCGATCGCGCGTCCGGCGTCGCGCGTGGCGGCGTAGGACCAGGCGGCATTCGGGTTCGTTTGCCCGCCCGCCTCGATGGTGTAATAGTTCACCTCGCCGCGCAGTGTACGCACTTTGCGCGCCGCGCTCGGGTGGAGATAACGCCGATCGACCGCGTCCGGTGGGAAATAGAATTGGCCGTCGACCTCGATCGCGTAGTCGCTCTCCGCCAGTGTCATCCCATTCCACATTGCTTTCATCGGGCCTCCTTGCCGCCGCATCGCGGCATGTCCTCAGTCGAGATCGATACGCACAACCACTTTCGATTGGCTCGCCCGCGCGACCGACGCCAGATCGGGCCTGCCTTCGGCATCCAGGGTAACATCGTAATATTTGGCGTAGCTTGGTAACGCGCGGAGGTAGGCCAGCAGCCAACCATTCGCCTCACCGGGCCGTGTCACCACCTGCGCCATGCCGGTGAGCGGCTGCCCACCGATATATAACGTCACCGGCGCGGGCTCCCGGAAATTCTTCCACCACGGATTCCCGGCGAAGATGGCGATCGTCTGGTCGGCGCGGAAATACCCGAGCGGAAAGCTGTACTGTCGACCACTCTTGCGACCGGTATAGGTGAATAGCATCAGGTTCTTGCCGAGGAAACGGTACAACGGCGAGCGTAAGAGCAACCCGATGAAGCGGTTCGCCTGTTGCATAGCCGCCGACCGCACGCCCGTGGGACGCGACGGCGCGGTGGCTTCTATCGCGGCCATCAGCACTCCTCTCCCAGATCGTAACACTATCCGTTACGAATCTCGGCCTAAAAATATTCCCGGTTGGCGACGTTAGCGGCGATTAAGGGTTGCCGAGGGGACGGAGTCGCGCAACACATCGGCGATCGTCACGCAGGCCAGCCGCGCCGTCATCGCCGCTTCGGCATCGTGGAAAACACCGCCGAGCGTTTGGCAAATGGTCCGTCCCACCGGACAAGAAATATTCGGCGATTTCGTCGGTAACGCCAGCAGATCCTCGGGCTCGACCGCCTGGAAGACCGCCGCGAGCGTGATCTCCTCGGGCGCGCCGACCAACCGCCAACCGCCGCCCGCCCCCGGCTGCGAGACGACGAGGTGCGCCTCGCGCAGTCCCGCCATCGTGCGGCGGATAACCACCGGATTGGTGTTCACGCTCTCGGCGATCACTTCTGATGTCAGGGGTTCGGCCCCTTTCAGCGCCAGGAGTGTGAGGATATGTGTCGCGACCGCAAACCGACTCGATGTCATCGTTGACCAGCACCGCCTTTCGTAACCATTATAGTTACGGAACAGCAGGGCGTCAAGCGGCGATATGCGGCATCACACAAGATCATCAGGCCAGGAGGGGAAGATCCGGTCAGTGGACGCGCTCCTGGGCGCTCCGCACGATGCCGGGGATCAGGCGACGCGGCAGGAATTTCGGCGCCAGGATCTGCAAGCGGTTCTTCAAGCCGGGGATAACGACAGCCTGACCGCGCATCAGCCCGGCGTAGCCCTCGCGCGCCACCGTCGCCGCATCCATGATCGTGCGACCGCGCACCAGTTTCGACTCTTCCATCCCCGCGCGCGATTGGAAGCCGGTCCGGGTTGGCCCGGGGCAGAGCGCCGTCGCCGTCACACCGGTGCCACGCAGTTCCTCGCCGATCGCCTCGGAGAACGAAAGGACAAAGGCTTTGGAGGCGTAATAGACCGCCATCAGCGGGCCGGGCATGAACGCGGCGGTCGAGGCAACGTTCAGGATCCTGCCCCAACGCCGCTCGACCATGCCGGGGAGCAAGCGCCGCGTCAACTCGGCCAACGCGGCGATATTCACCTGGATCATCCGCATCTCGTCGCCGAGATCAAGATCCTTGAACTGGCCGTAGGTGGCGAAACCGGCATTGTTCACCAGCACATCGATGACCAGCCCACGGTGTTCGAGCTCGCCGACAAGCTCCGCTACCGCCCCGTTAACGGACAAGTCGGCGGGGAGCGCGGTGTAGCGCACACCATACCGCCCGGTCAGCGCCTCACCCACAGCGCGTAGCCGGGCGGCATCCCGCGCCACCAGCACCAGATCGAACCGCCTGGCGGCGAATATCCCAGCCAACTCCTCGCCGATCCCGCCCGACGCGCCGGTGATCAGCGCCGTCCGCTGCCGCTTCGGTCCAACATTCGCGATCACGTTGCCCCCCCGTTCCTGACAGGATCAAGCGTATCGCTCAGAGCGTCCCCGCGGCGATAACCTCGTAGCGCGTCACGACCGGCGGATTCGCCACCAGACCCGCCAAAACACGGCTGAACTCGGCCATGTGCGGCGTCCCGAAGTGGGCGCGCAGCGCCTCGTCGCTCTCCCATACCTCAAAAACGAGGAAAGTCGCCGGGTCAGCGAGATCGGCATAGAAGCGATAGGACCGGCAGCCCGGCTCCTGCTCGGTGAGCCGCGACATCCATAGCCCGCGCTCGATCGCCGCTTCGCGCATCTCCGGCCTGATTTTGACCGTCCCCGTGACGATAATCATCGCGTACTCCTTTCACCCTCCATACCGATCAACAGGGCGATCAGGGCCGCCGTCAACGCCGGCCCGAACTCGACGCGCAGGGGGGCCATCTCCGGCAGCGTCAGCACCTCGCGCACGACCGGGGCCGGGTCGGCCATCTGCCGCAAGCCGATCACCAGGGCATGAACGCGGATGAGGACCAGCATCCCCTCCCCCGCTGCCAGGAAGGGGAGTCGCCGCTCCAGGCGCGCGCCGGTTGCCGCCGCCCGCGTCAACATCATCCCCTTGTAGGCTCGCGCCCGTGCATCGCTGATATTGTGTTCCAGAATCCCTTCGCCGATCGCCAGCAGGCGCGTCAGGGCGATGCGGCTCGCCGTCACCCCGCCGATCTCCTGCGCGACGCGCACGGCGTCCCATCGCTCCTGATCACCGGGGGATCCGTCGAGCGCGTGGTCAACCGCGGCGAACCACCCGGCGAGCAATTCTTCGAGCAGCGCGAGGAACAATTCCTCTTTCGTCGCGAAGTAGAGGTAG
>DATCMP010000486.1:0-7645 GCA_036563365.1 Thermomicrobiales bacterium | reverse complement strand
GGCGGGAGACCGGCTGCGGCTGTGCCTGCGCGCTGGTGACACCCCTGCCCGAATCGGCGGAGACGAGTTCGCCGCCTTGCTCGAAGGGTCGGCCCCGGACGATGTTCGGGTGGTGGCTGATCGGGTGGTGGCGACACTCGCCGCGCCCGTGGCGATCGGCACGGCGAGCGTGACTATCTCCGCGAGCGTCGGTATGGCGACGGCCGACGCCGGGGAGGCGGCCGACGACCTGCTGCGGCGTGCCGACGCCGCCCTCTACGCCGCCAAGCGCGCCGGCAAGAACCGCGTCCTCCTGGCCGCCACGCCATAGCGCGCACCCTATGCGCCCCCCTGACCAGAGCACCACATACGCCAGGCGTGCGGGCACGCCGCACGGTGCCGAGACATGCCGAATCATCCCGCTTTCCTCTCCCGGCTCAGCCGCCCGCGCAGCCGCTCCGCCATCTTCCGATCCCGCGCCATCGGGTGGGGGATCAGCTCGGGCGGAACCCCCAACGCTACGAAGAAGTCGTCCTCGGTAGGGCAGGCGATCGGCGGCTCGGGCGCATTCCGCGCCGTCAGCCGCGCCCGCTCATCCTGCTTCAACCGGAACGGCCAGAGGTAGCCGTGCGCGTGCATCCAGCCGTTGGGCAGGCAGCCGCCGTCGCGCCGCTGGGTGACGAGCAGCTTCGAGAATTCGTAGTCGCCGGTGCGGATCGCAACCGTGTTCCCCCAGTTGTCGGCCGCGTCCGCGATCCACAACTCCAACTCGACGCCGCCCGCCTGAGGGATGAGGAAGCGCTTCTGCCTGGGGCCGTCCACGCGCCGATCGGGCGTGGGGAGCTTCAGGTCGCCGTGCAGCAGCAGGCGAGCCAACAACGCATCGAGTCGGCTCTTGCTGCTGGCGGCGTCGCCGAAGACGGGCTGCGCGGGCTTGGAGATGACGGCCATCTCGACATCCTTCGTCTGGGGCTTCCTGCGCCTGACGCTGCCTACCACCATAATCTGGTGGCAGGCGGGGGCCAGGAGGGCCTGGGCGTGGCGCGCGAGCTGCTCGGCGGTGTGCAGCGGGATCATGGGGTCACCTCGCCAGGTGCAGCCCATTCCCAGAGCCCGAGCAAGCCGCGGGCGGGGCTCGGTTCCGGCAGGGCAACGATGTCGTCCAGGAGCCACATATAGCGCCCGAGGGTGTAGTCACCGAATTCGCGATCGTTGTCGGCGGCGTGTGCCTCGAACCACGCGAGCGCCGGCGCGGGATTGGCCGAATCGATGTGGAAACACTCCGCGACGCGACAGGTGGCGACCACCGCGCCGAGCGGCAATTCGTGCGCGAAGTGGATCCCCGCACTGAGCAACACCGTATTGAATGGCGGCGTCTGGCAAAGGTCTTTGAGCCCTTCCAGCCCGCCGACCGAGCCGAGTCCCTTCGCCGCGTGGATCGCCAGCGGCCCCCGATAGTTGGTCCCCCAGGAGCGCGTCTCGATCCGCTTCGCGCCGATCGCCACCAGCGTCGCCCAGGGCTGGGTCAGGGTGATCGCTTTCACTCGTCACCTTCGCCTTCCTCGTCGTCATCGCCGAAGAGCGGCAGCTGCTCCGTCTGCGCCTTCAGCATGGCGGCCGCGATCGTCTGCAGCGGCGCGTTCCACGCCCCGTAGCGGCGGATGATGTAGTTGCGGATCAGGTTGTTCTCCGGGTCGGTCAGCTTCACCGCGCCGTTCCGCACGCTGATGCATTCGAGCGCGGTGTGGATCGCCGCCTGCGCCTGCCAGTTGGTGAGCTGGGCCAGGCGCGCCATGTAGCCGTTCAGCATCACCAGCACGTCCGGCGTGCGCGGGGCGTTGACCCTGCCCGCGTTCAGGGCCCAGAACGTCAGCGGGTTGACCTTCTGCACCCGGATGAAGCGGCCGTCGCCGGCGACCTTCCCCAGGTCCTCCGCCCACAGGAACATGATCTCGATCTTGTCGAGCGCGGCGTAGCGCTCTCCGGTGCGCTCGATCAGCCCGTCGGCCAGCGCGGTCAACGCCGCCGATTCCTGGAACTCCAGTTCGCGGGTGCGGTCGTTCCGCGTCTTCAGCGCGCCGGGGTAGTAGATCGCGATCACCTCGTCGGGATCCCCCAGCACGCACTGGCGCACCGCGGGCTGGAAGGTCGGCTCGGCCTGCTCGGCGTCGATCGTCGCGGTCATGCTCGCCTACCCTTCTTCTGCTTATTTCGTACTAAGGAGAAATTGGTTATTCCCTCGTACTCTTAAGAGACAACACGCGCGTAGGTTAAAAGGAGCGCCCATCCCTCTACTTAATAGGGGTTGCTCACGAGCGTTGACGACGGAAGAAGGCCCATTTACGGCGGTGGCCTAATCCGTCTTTCTACGAAAAATGAAGAAGAAGTCATGCCGTCGCCCCCCCTCGTCGTTCGCGGGCTTCACCCCGAGGTGCCAGACGGTGCGGGATCGCCCACCCGTGGCCTCGGTGATGAAGTGGATCAGCCCGCGATCCTCCATCAGTTCGAGCGTGTCTTGCAGGTTGCTGATGTTGCGCCCGAAGCGGTTCGAGATATCGGTCTGGGTCAGCGGGCGCGCCTGGAGCGCGGCGAGGATCGGGTCGCCGGTCTCATGGCCGAAGATGCAGAGCGCCGAGTTGTGGCCGTATTGCCAGACCGCCAGCGCCGCGTCGAGGTGGGGCAGCCTGATCTCCGGCGACAGGTCCAGCGCCGCGTAGAGGACCGAGAGGCGGAGGATATTCGCCTCCGGGCGCGACAGGATACTCTCGACCATCCCGCCGAGCCCCTGATTGAACTGCTTGTAGATCGCGTGCCACTTCGCGCGGGCCTCGTCGTCGCGCTTGAACGGCTCGGTGAACCGATCGCAGGAATCCTGTACGATCCCGCCGAGCACGTCGCCCCAGTAGACCAGGCGGCCCTGCTCCATCGTGTCCCCATCGGGCAGGTACTGGGTGCGCCTGACCAGGAACCAGAGGAACCGGTTCGCGAAACCGTTGGCGATCTCCGTCGCCTGGAGGTAACGGCGCAGCTCGTCCGGGGTGATGTGACCGATGATCGAGATGTGCGGGTCGCTCGCGCGGTACGGGCTCCCGCTGGTGATCGTCTCCAGATCCTTGCCGTCCCAGGCGTCGCGCAGGATCGCCGAGAGGGTGTTCGAGTCGCGGCCCATCACCTTGATCGTGCGCCCGAATTCCCCCTCGACCACCCAGAGCCGCTTATCGGCGACACCGGCATCGACCACCACCTCCTCATTGGCGAGGATCTGGCCGGTCTTGCGCCCCCCCTGCCGGATGATCTGTACCTCCTTCCGTTCGTCGCGGATCTTCTTGATCAGCCCCTCGCCGGTGGAGAGGCCCGAGGCGCGCTGGCCGCGATACCAGCCCGGTAGCGCCAGCGACAGGACCGCCTCCGCCGCGCCCTGCGCCGAGCCCTTCGCCCCCTCCCGCGTCTTGCCGACGAGGACCATGTTGAGGCGCGGCGGGTGGGCGTCGCCGAGCACGCGGGCGTGGATCCCGCGTCCCATCGCGTTGCCCACGCCGGACAGCAGCACCGCCAGCACGCCGATCGGATCGGCCTCGGTGTGCGGTGCCAGCTCGCGTACGATCTCCCCCAACACGCCGTGGTAGGCGGCGGGATCGATCGGCGGCGGCCATTTCTCCGTCATCGGCCCGGGACCATGTTGACGAAGTCGGGCGCCCACGACGGCCCGGAGTCCGACGGCGTCACCTTCGGTTTCTCCGGGAGGCGCACCCCGCACATCGCGGCCAGCACCTCGACCGCGAGCGGGAAGGGGTGGCCGTAGAGCCGCATCAGCAGCGCGAAAGCGTCGCCCGTCGCCCGGCACGTGTGGCAGTAGAACCACTGGTTCGCGTCGTCAGCGGTGTGGACGACGAATTTCGTGCTGTGCTCGCTGCCGCCGCAGAACGGGCACGGCCCGCGACGCTCCCACTGCGCATTTAGGCGCCCCAGCGCGATGCCGCACTCGGTCTCGATCATCGTGTCGAGGTTGACGCGCCGCTTCAGGTCGTCCTTGAAGCCGTCGGTGAAGCGGCTGCCCTCGATCGGCACGCCCAGCTCGGCGGCGCGCCGCCGGCGCTTGATCTCCGCGTTGCATTCGGTGAGGGTGAAGACGAGGTACTGGCGCGTGCTCTCGCGCGTCTGCTCATCGAGCGTGTCGTCGTCCGGTAGTAACGCGAGCAGGCGGCGGTAGATGGGCCGCCAGTGCCGGATCTCCTCATCGGAGAGCCAGCGCCAGGTGTTGGTGTGGGCGGGTTGCGCGACCATCAGGCCAGTTCCTCCTGACCGAGCGTCCGCCACAGTGCGGCCCACTCTTCCTCGCTCGCCTCGACCGTGCCTGCTTGGACCTGGCTCAGCGCGACCATACCGAAGTCGGGCAGTGCCGCCCGGTCGACGTGCTCACGCAGTGAGAGGCCGAGATCGATACGCGCGCGGCGTAACCGGTTGCCGCGCTCGCGATGCTGCGAGGTGATCGGCCCGATCATCTCGATCTCGCGGAACTCGCCGGTCCCGTCCGCGTAGTCGACGAAGCCATAGCTGCTGTAGGTGTTGGTGGATCGTTTGCGTTCCGCCATGCTCGTTCCCCTGATCCGCGGCCATGCTCATGACCGGCTGCTTGCGCGTCCATCCTTTGGTCCTGCGTGCGGCACGGGTCGCTTGCCGCTTCGCCATCAGCGCGGATTTCACCGTCGGCTCGCCGTTGTAGCCAAACGGGGGCGGCTCGAACGCGCGGATCGCGGCCATCGGGATGCGCCAGGCGCTCCCCCAGTGCTCGCCGGCGAGATCGCCCCTGCTGCACAGCGCCGAGATGCTGCCCTGCGTGTATGGGAGGAGTCGCGCCGCCTCCGCCGTCCCCACCCATTCCGCCGGCGGTAGGCCAGCGACGAACGCCCGCCAGCCGCGATCGACGATCCTGGCCGGATCGTAGAGCCAGCGGTAGTCGCGTAGGAACGCCTCGATCGCGTCCGCGTGGATCCGCCAGACGGTGTTGTTCCCGTAGCGCACCGGGCGCTTCGTGCCGCGTAGCCAGCCCTCCTCGATCCACCAGGCGACGGTCTTGGCACAGGCAATACCGAGCATCTTCGCCACGTCGCGCGCGGTGTAGCCGAGGTGGCGATGGCGTTCGACCGGCCGGATGTTCCCCGACCGCTCGACGCTCCCTTTGATCCAGTGCAACTTCAGGCGCTTCGCCTTGATCCGCACCGCCGTCGGCGTGCGACCAAGCGCCTTCGCGATTTGTTCCGCAGAACGCCAACCAATCGTGTCGCGAAGTGTCGCGACCTCGTCGTCGCGCCAGTCGCGCGCCGGGCCGCCCCGCTTCGGGAGCGTACGTCGGCGCAACTGGCCGAGGCGGGCGCGCACCGCGATTTGCGTCCGTCCGAGCCTGCGGGCCAGCAGCGCCACATCCGGGGTCGCTGGCCCGTTCATCGCCCGGAGGAGCGCGCGGTCGTCATCTTCCGCCCAATGCTTCCCAACCATCATCCCGCTCCTATGCCGCCGCTTGCCCCGGTCGTCCCGCCAGCCCCTGCACCCGCCGCAGCCGTCGCCGCAACGCCCGCCGATGCCGCCGCACCTCCCGCTCGCGCCGCCCCAGGTCGTCGGCCACGGCGCGGAGAAAGTACGGGTCGCAGCGGCGCAGCACGTAGGGCCAGAGGCGGCGCTCCTCGTCCTCGGTCCAGACTTGCATCAGTCGTCCCCTTCCCAACGGTCACGATACCGATTCGTCGGGGCAGGGATACCGCCCGTTGGCTCGCGATGCTCGACGTGACGCGGACGGCGCACTCTCGGCGGTGATACGTGAGGGCTCTTCCGCCACAATCGCACCCGTTCTACGTTGCAGTCATTGCAGACGGGCCGATAGCAGTTCGGCCCCTTCTCGCGCCGACGATGGAACGTCGCCCCCTCAGCGATACCCCTGCCGCACTTGGTGCAGCGACGATCCGACAGCGGGATAGCCGCCTGTTGCGTCATCACATCCCCCCTTAGAAGGGAACCTCATCGAGTTCGCGCGCTTTGTCGGCGTCGATCTCGGTCTGGGGTCGCTGGTAGCTCTCGTTTCTGCGACGCTGCAACGCCTCGATCAGGAGCACAGCGTCGCGGCGGTTCAGCTGCTCCACCGTGCCGCCGAACATCTCCTGCGCCCGGGTATCGACCGTCAGATCGTCCAGCCCCGCCTCTTTGCCGATCGCGAAGATGAACCGCACCTGGCGCTGGGTCGCCGGTTTGAGGCTATCCCCCAGCGGCCCGACCTCGACCGGCGGCGTCTCCACCACCGTCGCCTCGATCGGCGCGGGGACCTGCTGGCGCTGCTGGCGCGCGGCCTTCGCCGCCCGGCGCTCGGCTTTGATCGCGTCGAGCGCATCGGTGCTGGCGAGCTGCTCGGCCTCCGTGACGTTGTCCCACGCGCTGTTGATGAAGTCGGTGATCTCCTTCACCGTCACGCCGTCCTCACCCATCTGGCGCACCGTGGCGACGCACCGGCTCTCTTCCGCCGGCGCGACCGGCGCGGCGAGCTGCGCGGGCGGCACCTCGCGCACCGACACGCCCGCACCCTGACTCGGCTGCTCCTGCCAGTTGATCTCTTCGTAGATCGGCATCGAGACATCGAAGGCGCGCCGCAAGGCCATCGTCTCGGCCCTGGTGACCGCCATCTCCGGCCCGTATTGCTTCTTGTCGCCGCCCTTGGGATAGCGGCCGGTGTAGACGAAGGGCCGCATGTCCTTGCGGTACACCGCCACTTTCGCTGTCCAATGGGTCTGGTTCTCGCTCTCTTCGAGCAGCTCGATCCCGTCGAAGTTGGGGTTGCGGTGGGCCAGGTTCAGCAAGCCCTTATGCGAGACGTAGACCTGGCCCTTGATGAGGAAGGTGTGATTGAGGATCGGGTTGAAGCCGAGCTGCTGGCAGACCATGATCGCCGCGTCCACGGCGGCAGGCTCGGTGCCGCGGGCGATCATCCCCCGGAAGATACGCTCCACCTCGCGCCAGTCGGTCTCGTGTGTGGGGGCCAGCCCCTGCGGCCCCATCGGCACGATGCTGCGTTCCTGTGCGCTCATGCTGCACCTCGAAAAGCCGTGCGAAGGATGTCACCGACACGCCGCTTGACGGCGGGGTCCACCGCCGCGCTGACCGCCTCCGCGACATCGTTCTCGTTGAACCAGGCGAATATCTCGGGATCGGCGCAAAGGGCGATGCACGCCTGTACCAATGCCTCTTCGTCTTCCGATGCGATGCTGGTCAGGCCGTAGCCGGAATGGGTGTGGGTGATGACGTAGGTCGGCACCCACACCGTCGGTTCGGCCACACCGTCTTCGGCGTCCTCGTAATATCCGTCGCACTCATTGACCGCGAAGCACCCGACGACCTTGGCCCGGACGGTGGCGAGGCCGGTGGGCGTGGCGATCTCGATAAACTCCGTCGTCACCGTCGCGGTCGTCATCTACGCCCCCTGCATCGCGACGGCCCAGAGCGCCAGCGCCCCCAGCACCACCAGCCCGACCAGCCCGACGCAGGCCCACGCGACCAGCTCCGCCCGCGCGATCCGGGCGTTCTTCCGCGCCAGCGCCCGCTCGATGCGCGGCAGGAACACGGTGTCGTTATGGGCCTGCGCCGCCTGCATCGTCGCGATCACCCGCACCAGGTGCGCGTTATC
>DATCMP010000471.1:0-4686 GCA_036563365.1 Thermomicrobiales bacterium | reverse complement strand
GCCCCGCCGAGGTCGTCTCGATGACGCAGGACCTTTTCCTCGACCTGGCGACCGATGAATCGCAGCTGGATTTCCCGGTGATCTACGCGATCGCCAAGCAGGGCGTCGCGGGCTATAGCCCGGACGCGATGGCGGAAGATTTCAGCCCGCTCTTCGCCACGATCCTGGAGCATGTCCCCGCCCCGCACGCCGACTTCGACGCGCCGCTGCGCCTCCTGATCACGACCCTTGATTACGACGCTCACCGCGGGCGGATCGCGATCGGGCGGATCACGCAGGGGCGGATCACCTCCGGTCAGCAGGTCGCGCTGGTGCGCCCTGACGGCTCGACCCTGTCGAGTAAGCTGACCTGGTTGGCGACCTATGACGGTCTCGGTCGTCGCGAAGTCGCCAGCAGCATGGCGGGTGACATCGTCGCCCTCGCCGGGGTCGCGCAGGGGACGATCGGTGACACCGTGGCCGACCCCGCCGATCCCGGTTCGCTGCCGTCGATCGCGGTCGAGGAGCCGACCCTGCAACTGACCTTCGGCGTTAACACCAGCCCGTTCGCCGGGCGCGACGGCACGCCGCTGACCTCGCGGCAGCTGAAGGCCCGCCTCGACCGCGAGATCGAGACGAACGTCAGCCTGCGCGTCCACGACACCGACTCGGCAGATACCTTCCAGGTCGCCGGTCGCGGCGAGTTGCACCTCTCGATCCTGGTCGAGACGATGCGCCGCGAGAACGCGGAGTTCCAGGTCTCCCGCCCCGAGGTCATCACCAAGGATATCGACGGCGTCCGCAGCGAGCCGTTCGAGACGGTGACGATCGACGTGCCGGAAGATTCGATCGGCGCGGTGACGGAGTTGCTCGGCCCGCGCCGCGCCTCGATGACGAACCTCGTCCACGATGACAATGGGCGGGCGCGGCTGGAGTTCGAGGTGCCGACGCGCGGCCTGATCGGCTTCCGCAACCTCTTCCTCACCGCCACGCGCGGCGAGGGGATCATGAACAGCCTCCTGATCGGCTACCGCCCCTGGGCCGGGCCGATCGGCACGAACCGCAACGGTGCCTTGATCGCCCACGAGACGGGGATGGCCCTGAGCTACGGCCTCGCCGCCGCGCAGGAGCGCGGGATGACGTTCATCGAGCCGGGCGAGGATGTCTACGAGGGGATGATCGTCGGCCTCAACGCGAAGGATGTCGACCTGACCGTCAACGTCTGCAAGGGGAAGAAGCTCACCAACATGCGCGCTTCGACCAGCGACATCGATGTGCGGCTGACCCCGCCACTGAAGATGAGCCTCGAACAGGCGCTCGACTTCCTGGCCGAAGACGAACTGTTGGAAGTGACCCCGAAGCATGTCCGCCTCCGCAAGCGCCTCCTGCAGGAGAACGACCGCGCCCGCGCTAAGAAGGCTAGCGGCCCACGCCGGTAAGGTAAGACTTATTCAGGCAACGACGCACAACGCAGCGCCCCGGCCAATCATTGGCGGGGGCGCTGCGGTTTAACCTCTCCCCCGGCCCCTCCCCGACGCGGGGAGGGGCCGGGGGAGAGGTCAGTCACCCGCCCCTTCTCGATCCGCTCCCCCATCGTACCGCCGCCGCAACTCCGCCCATTCCGGGGCCGGACCGGGGAGTGCCGGTCTACCGGTAAGTCGCAGGGCGGCGAGGAGGAGGGCCAAGGCACGATGGCGGAGGTGCATCGTGCGCTCGTGGTCACCTGCCCGGATCGCCTGAAGTTGCTCGAAGAGCAGGGCGAGGTCGACGACGGTGAGATCGGTCCGGACGACCCTGCAGCCTGCGCCCGAGCGAGGAGTTGCTGCGTCACCGTGTAACCCCGGAGTCCGGCCCGTTGCAATGTCTCCGTGGGGGTGAAATCGCCCGCGAAACGCAAGGTCAGCGCGCCGGTGCCGACATCCAGCGCCGCGCCCCTGAAGCGAGCGAACGCGCTCCGCGGCCCTCCCCCCTCGGCCAACCCCTCCTCCGCCGCCTCGATATACCGCGTCAGCCCGTCCAGCGCCAGATGCTGTAGCAGGGCATCTTTGCTCCCATAACGACGATACAGCGCCCCGATCCCGACCCCTGCCCGGGTGGTGACAACCGCGATCGGCGCCCCCGGATCGTCGGTGAAGACCGCCCGCGCAGCATCGAGAAACGGCCGATTGTTCCGCATCGCTTCGGCGCGTCGCCCATTGAGCGGCGGTGCTGCCGTTTGCTCCATCCTGAAACCTTCCCTTCCAGGTATTGGAATGCGATATTCTATTCTGATACACGCTACCACGCTGGAAAGGACAAGCGCTCCAGTTCGCACGCGCGGCTACCTCATGACAGGTGCCACTATTCAGCCCCGCATCGTCAACGTTCCGCAAGCCAACTTGGACGGGCTGCGCGAGGCGGTCGTGCAGGTCCGCTAGCTCGCTGAACTGCACAGAGATTGCGACTGCTGGCGGTGGGAATACGATTGGCCCGCTGATGAGGCCCTGATCAATATGATCCCGCCATTCAAGGCCGCGATCGACGGTCAGCCGATCCATTTCCTGCACGCCCGATCGCCGGAGCCCAACGCACTACCACTGATGGCCGAATACGCGACCAGGGAAGCCGGGTGCGCGTCACCGGCGGGGAACGTGCTAGAATTGCCGCTAACGCTTTCATCCCAAAATCGAGGAGGTCGGCCATGAACGATTCCCGGCCCACGAACGAGCAGCCGACTGCGGCACATGTGGCGGCTGGCACCGACCGCTTCGGCGAGCGGCGAAGTTTGGGCATCAGCGCCATCGACTTCAAGGTGGTCACCCAGGACGCCGGTGGCCTGTTCATCCTCGAGAATTCGTTCCACACACCCGGCGGACCGGCGCGTCACCTCCATCATGAGCAGGAGGAGTGGTTCTACGCTATCGAGGGAGAGTTCCTCCTCGAGGTTGGCGAGGAGCGCTTCCGGTTGCACCCCGGCGACTCGGTGCTGGCCCCGCGCGGTGTGCCACATGTGTGGGCGTTCGTCGGCGAGGGGCGGGGCCGGATCCTCGTTGCCTTCACGCCGCCTGGGAAGATGGAGGCGTTCTTCCGAGAGGTGACCAAGGCGAATGCGATGCCGCCCCAGGACCCGGCGCTCTGGCGTGCCCACGGCATGGAGCTGCTCGGCCCACCGCTCGCGCTGCCATAACCGCCCGCGCCGGACATCCTCATCGACCCTGGCACGGCGCACCGCTCCTGGCTTGGAGGCGGTCGAGTCTCAGCACGACCAGTCCCCCCTCTGTCTTGTCCGCATACCATTCCCCACAGGGGCACATCCCGTTCCTCGCTTCTGGTGATGCGAGGGTGGTCATGTGACGCGTGCCCCCTACGGAGGGGCAGGAGCTCGTCCGAATGGCGAAGTGGCGCGGTGGGTACACTCCGGCGCTATTGCCAGGCCACGGCGAGCGATATGACCACTACGGAGAGGGTGTGGCGGATGGCAACAACCGCCCGTGCGGGCCATGATGATCTCCTGAATGTCCGGGCGCTGAATCGTGCCACCTTGGCGCGGCAAATGCTGCTGGCACGGCACGAGCTGCCCGCCGCAGCCGCGATCGAGCACCCGGTGGGGATGCAGGCGCAAGCCCCGAACGCGCCCTATGTCGGGCTCTGGACGCGGCTGGCTGATTTTCGTCACGAGGAACTGGCCGCGCTCCTCACCGAGCGTTGGGCGGTGCGCGCCTCGCTGATGCGCGCGACGGTTCACCTCGTCACCACCCGCGACTATCTGGCGCTACGCCCCCTGATTCAACCGGTCCTGACGCGCGGCTTCGGCGGCTCACCGTTCGGCCAACACCTCGCAGGCGTCGATCTCGCGCCGATCCTGGCGTCGGGTCGGGAGATGCTGACGGCGCAACCCGCCACGCGCGCCGAATTGGCTCCGCTGCTCGCCGCGCGCTGGCCGGAACTGGATGCTACCAGCCTCGCCTACGCCGTCAGTTATCTCCTACCCCTGGTGCAGGTGCCGCCGCGCGGGATCTGGGGCGATAGCGGCCCGGCGACGCTAGCCGTTGCCGAAACCTGGCTTGGTCGGCCGCTCGCCCCCGCACCCCTACCCGATCAATGGCTGCTGCGTTATCTCGCCGCGTTCGGCCCCGCCACGGTCAAAGATATGCAGCTCTGGTCGGGGCTGACGCGGCTGCGCGAGGTCGTCGAGCGTCTACGACCGCAACTACGGACCTTCCGCGACGAGTCGGGGGCCGAACTCTTCGACCTGCCCGACGCCCCGCGTCCCGATCCCGACACCCCGGCCCCGCCGCGCTTCCTGCCCGAATACGATAATCTCCTGCTGTCGTTTGCCGATCGTCGCCGTGTCATCACGGATGGGCGGCGGGTGCCGTTGCCGCCCGGCAACGGTGGCAATGTCGGCACCGTCCTTCTGGATGGCTTCTGGCGGGCGACTTGGCAGATCACGCGGACCGCTGCGTCTGCCACGCTGACGATCGCGCCATTCGCTCCCCTCTCCACCGCTGATCGCACCGCGCTGGCCGACGAAGGATACCGCCTCCTCGCCTTCGCCGCCGCCGAGAGCAACGACCGCGATATTCGGTTCGCGCTGGTGGACTGAGGGAAGCCGACTCCCTGGCGATGCGTGGTCACGCACCGGTAGTTGCGTCAGCGCGGCAGCGTCGAGCATGTATTCCCGGCGATACCCCGCCGCGAAGCCAGCGAAACGCAGATTGTCCATCC
>DATCMP010000470.1:0-8149 GCA_036563365.1 Thermomicrobiales bacterium | reverse complement strand
CGGGCAGTGGGAGGAGTCGACGCTGGCCGCCGAGGGCGGCTGGCTGACGGGACTGATCGACTCGGTGAACCGCGGCCCCGCGCCGCGGCCCGTCCCTTGCCGCCTCGACGAGCTGGCGGCGTTGCGCGGCGACGGGTACATCATGGCGGGCGACGCGCCGAACACCTTCATCCTGAGCGAGGCGGGCGAGCAGGCCTGACCCGGCCCGCACGCCCCCGGGATAGCGTCGTGCATGAGCGAGAAGAACGGAGGAGGACACGATGAGCGGGACGAGCAAGCAGCAGCCGGACGAAGAGGGCATCGACGTGACGACGTCGGTCGAGGGCCACGGCAATCGCCGGAGCCAGCCGGAACACCACCACGCGGCACCCGGCGACGACGAGTGGCGCGAGGACGAGGCGGCCGAGACCGATACGCCGGAGAACACGGGGAGCAAGGTGGGGCCGGGGCGGGACGACATGCAGCCCTAGCGCACACCTCACCCTGCCCCGCTTGTCGCCGCATGCCCCGGCGGCGCAGCGGGCCGGGCACAGCACAGGGGGCGCATGATGCGCCCCCTGTGCCTATCCCTACGGTACAACCACCGGTGCCGGGAGTACCCCTTGGCCAGCATCGCCCGCTGGAGCAGCGTCGGCGCGTGCTATTCGAGCCGCGTGGCCGCCTGCTCCTCCTGTCGGAGCAGCGCCTCGACCTCCTGATTGCCCAGCGCCTGCGCCCCGACGAGCAGGCCAGTGTCGCTGACGATCTCGTGGTGCTCGACCTTCGTGGGCGAGGCGCCGATCAGGCAGTCGCGGATCGCCTCGGTACCCGTTTCTCCAACCGTTCTGGACGGCCCCGTACGTCGCCGCGATCAGCTCGGTGGCCTGCCCCATGACTATTATCCGGAGGCAGCCTGAGCGACCACACCCGGCAGATGCCGTTTCCACACGGTACGGGCTGAGCTGCTTCTCCGAGTGGTTCAACGCCTCGTGGTGTGCCAGGAATCGCCCCTGGACATCGGCGAGGCCGATGGCACCGGCCATGGTCTCCTCCCTCGTGCGGCTGCGCGTCAGTCGACGCCCCCATCCTGCGATGCCACGCCCCTTTTGTGAACGGCCCCGCAGGCTCATACTTGAGCATCCGCCACAAATAGCGAAGAGCATCCGCCACCTTACGGTGGGGATGCCACGGCGGTTTCGGCTCCAGTGCTGGGAAAAGTGACGGTGCGACCCGGCGGTGCCCCCGGCTGGGCTCGAACCAGCGACCCTCCGCTTAGAAGGCGGATGCTCTGTCCACTGAGCTACGGGGGCATGGGGCGACCGCTGCTGCCGTTCATGGTAGCAGACCGAGGATCGGCACTTCAAGCATCCGAGGGGGGCATAAATTGGCTAGATCGCCCCAGCGGGGTCCAAAAAATGGACGTAAAGATCGAAGCGAGTCGCGCCGTCACGCGTCACAACCAGGCGCGACACGCCGTGAATCGGCTACGATATAACAGACAACCCGGCAATTCACCGGGATACTGGCGTCAACTTCAAAAGGGAGGGAACGATGGCCGCGACGAGCGTAGCCCCACTGACCGAGCGTCCCGCCTGGCAAGCATTGCAAGCGCATCACACGGCGATCGCCGGGCAGCATCTGCGCGATCTGTTCGCCGCAGACCCCGATCGGGGCGAACGCCTCGCCGCCGACGCGGCGGGGCTCTATCTCGATTATTCGAAGCAGCGGATCACTGCCGAGACGCTCGACCTGCTCCTGCAATTCGCCACCGAATCGGGGCTACGCGAGCGGATCGACGCGATGTTCGGCGGCGAGAAGATCAACATCACCGAGGATCGCGCCGTCCTCCACGTCGCTTTACGCGCACCGCGCGACGCCGTGATCAACGTCGATGGGCATAATGTCGTCCCCGATGTCCACGCCGTGCTCGATCAGATGGCCGCCTTCGCCGATCGCGTGCGTGGCGGCTACTGGGTCGGCCATACCGGTAAGCCGATTCGCGCGATCGTCAATATCGGCATCGGTGGTTCCGACCTCGGCCCGGTGATGGCCTACGAGGCGCTGCGCGACTATAGTCGGCGTGACATCACCTTCCGCTTCATCTCGAACGTTGATGGGACCGATTTCACCGAAGCGACGCGCGACCTCAACCCCGCCGAAACCCTCTTCATCATCGCGTCCAAGACCTTCACCACGCAGGAGACGATGACCAACGCCCGCGCCGCCCGCGCCTGGACGCTCGACGCGCTCGGGGACGACGCAGCGATTGCCAAGCATTTCGTCGCGGTTTCCACCAACGCCGACGCGGTCGCCAAGTTCGGCATCGACACCGCCAACATGTTCGGCTTCTGGGACTGGGTGGGCGGGCGCTACTCGATGGACTCCGCGATCGGCCTCTCGACGATGCTGGCGATCGGTCCGGCGCATTTCCGGGCGCTGCTCGACGGTTTCCACCGGATGGATGAGCATTTCCGCACCGCGCCATTCGCCGAGAATATCCCGGTCCTGATGGCCCTGCTGACGATCTGGAATACCAACTTCTTCGCGGCGGAGACGGTCGCGGTCCTCCCGTATGAGCAATACCTGAAGCGATTCCCGGCCTATCTCCAACAACTGACGATGGAGAGCAACGGTAAGCGGATCACCCTCGACGGTCGCACGGTCGGCTACGACACCGGCCCGATCTTCTGGGGCGAGCCGGGGACGAACGGGCAGCATTCGTTCTACCAGCTCATCCATCAGGGGACGCGCCTGATCCCCTGCGACTTTATCGCCTTCGCGCAGCCGCTCAACCCGACCGCCGAGGCGCACGATATCCTCCTCGCCAATGTCTTCGCCCAGGCCGAGGCACTGGCCTTCGGGAAGACGCCCGAGGAGGTCGGCGCCGAGGGGACCGCCGGTTGGCTCGTGCCGCACCGCACCTTTCCCGGCAACCGCCCCTCCAACACGATCCTCGCCGATCGCCTGACCCCCGCGTTGCTCGGCACCCTCGTCGCCCTTTACGAGCACAGCGTCTTCACCCAGGGGATCATCTGGCAACTCGACTCGTTCGACCAGTGGGGCGTCGAACTCGGCAAAGTCCTCGCCAGCCGTATCATCCCCGAATTGCAGGCGACCGATGAACCCGCCCTCGGACACGATAGCTCCACCAATGCCCTCATCCGCCGCTACCGCGAGCGTCGGGGCGCAACGAGCTAACGCACACACAATCGAAACAAGCAGGTCCACCCCCGCCCCCCCGCCCCTCCCGCGCTGCGGCGAGGGGCGGGGGGTACAGTTTCCCCCGTCCCTTCATCCCCCGTGCTCCTCGATCACGCGGGGCCACCCTTAATCCTCGATGCCCAACCGTGCGCGGATCTCTCCAAGCCGCGAGGTGACCGCCTCTTCACCGGCGGCGATCGCCTCGCGCATCCGCGCGAAGTCGAGCGGCCCGATCCGACCGAGGCCCGGATTGAGGATCACGACGGGCGGCGTCGAGGTGCCGATGGGGGCGGACCAATGACGTTGTGGGGCGCGATCCCGGAAAAACTCGAAGTACGGGCGGCTCCAGCCCCGGATCGCCCCGCCCGCGGTGCGGGCTATCCCTTCCGTGAGGCCGTTGAGGATCGGGCGTGTGCGACTGACGAGCGAGCCGATCACGATATCGACATCGGACCCGCTCGCCTGCGCCATCGGCAGCACGCAACTCAGCGAACCATCGGCCAGCAGGCGGCCTTCCCACGGGATCGGCCGATGCACAAAGGGCAGCGCGGACGAGGCGAAAGCGGCCAGTGCCACCGACCCTTCATCGAGCGTGGCGACGCCACGCGCCCGCAAATCGGTGGCGATGATCCGGAGCGGCACGGCGCAATCGGCGAAAGTCGCCCCGCCGAGAATCTGGTCGAGGAAGGCGGTGAGCCGCAACGGGTCCATGATCGGCAAGAAACGCCGCGCATAATCCCGCGCACGAAAATCGAGTACCCACCGCTCGAGTTCGGCTACATCGCCCCGTACCGCATAACCGGCCGCGACGATGCTGCCCATGCTGCTGCCCGCGATATTGACGATCGAGAAACCGGCCTCGCGCAACGCCTTGATGACGCCGACGTGCGCGAAACCGCGCGCACCGCCCGAACTCAGCGCCAGGCCGATCCGGGGCGAGCGCTTCGGTGCCAGAGGTCGTGCGGCGATGTCGGGGATAAGCTCGGCTTCGTCACCGGTCGGGCGCTGTTTCCCAGCCCATTCTCCCGACATATCGGTTCTCGCCGCCATCGCTGCTGCCCCCGCCCCCTGCTCAGCCAAGAGCGGCGACCTCTAACTCTTCGATCACCTCAAGTACCGTGGGGACGCGACTCGCGACTTCTTCTGCCGATTCGGCGTCATCGAGGGTCTGGACCTGCCCGCGCAGGTGCACCACGCCGTTCCGCACGATCACATCGATCACCAGATCGATCGTCGCCGCATCGCTACGCAACGCCTCGACGACCTGCTGACGAATATCCTCGTCCCCCGGCGGCGCGTCACCGAGCGCTGTCGTCGCGAGGGTATCGGGGTACTCATCGTCAGAGGTCTCGCCGAAGCCGGTGACGATTTCCAAGCGTTGCGCATCGTCGGAGGGCCGCACAACCGGATCGGTCGGCGGCATGTATGGAATCCCCTCTTCGGTGGCGATCATCGAATTGGTCGTCATGTCACCGCCAAGCTCGGCGATCGGTTCGTTGAAATCGGGCTCGCCGGGTTCCCCCAGCGGGTCGGGATCGGTCACCAATTCCCCATCGAGCATCTGATAGCCCGCATCCGCATACGTGGCGCTATTGGTCGTCCGGCCCTCGCCCGGCGAACCGAACTCCTCGATCTCAAGGTCGTTCTGCACCCGGCTGATCCCCGCCACCCCGGCGGCAAGATCGCTCGCCGCGTCGCGTTGCGCCGCCGAATCGACTAACCCATCGAGGTACGCAACCCCGGCACCTACCCGCACGGCGGCAAAAATCCCGGCTTCGTCCTTTAAGCGCCGATCGATCGCCGCAGCGACGCGGCGATCGTCCGTGCTCATCTCTTCCGGTTCCGGGCCACGATCCGCTGCCATAACGCCCTCCCTTAGCAATACTACCCGTTGGGCGGACGGCGAAGTTCTGCGCCATCTCACCATATCTCCGTCGCAGGGAACGTGCCAACCGGGCGACGGTAGCTACAGCGAGGGCGGATTAGTCGTTCGGCAGTTGCGCGGCGGTAATCGCACCACTCTTCAGTAATTGCTCGGTGATCTGGCGGTTGTTATCGAGGAGGACTTGCAAGACCGTTTCCTCGAAGGCCGCGAATTCGTCGGCGAGGCGCGCGGGATCAACGTTCACGCTCGTCAACTGCCGACGCTCACGGCGCTTCTCGCGCTCATCCCGGAAGAGGTTCTTTAATTCTTTGCCGGTAAAACCCAGGGGCCGCGGGCCGCTACTCATCGTCTCTCTCCGTCCACAAATTTCCGCTGCCATACGCCGGGCGTACGACCTCGAAACACCTATCCGCGCACTAATGCGATCAGTCGCCCCGCGGCTGATCGTTCGAGCAACTTATAGCACATTCGCGGTGGATCGGGCAGGGATCCGACGACCGATCACGCGGGGTCGCGAGGGCGCAGCGGACGTGGAATCGATTATGGTAGGGCATGCGACGTGAGACCTGGAAACGATCCTTGCACGCTCATTCCCTATTCGCAGCGCCATACCCGCCCACGCTACCGACACAGACAGCTTTTCGCCGGCCAGTAGTTGGCGCGACGGGGAGCGCAACAAGGAGGCGATAGAGACCGCAGGCGTGGCGCTCATGCCGCGCGATATGCCACCCGGCGCACGTCAGCAACGCGGGGGTATCGCGGTCGAGGTGGCAACCACCGCTCAAGCGCAACCAGAGGGGGGCAAGCACATCGATCGTGAGATCGAGCCAGGGACGGTTGGTGCGCGTATGCTCCAGGAGCAGCAGCCGCCCGTCGGGGCGCAAGACGCGCCGGAGCTCTGCCAAAGCAGGGAGGAGTAACGGGGTCGGGATCGAACAGAAAACGAGCGGCGAAACCACGGCGTCGAAGGTAGCTGCCGGGAATGGTAGCGCCGCGGCGGATGCCAATGCGAGGGCGTGACCACCAGCGTGGGCGCGTGGTACGGCGGCACGCAAGAGGTTCACGGCGGGCTCGATGCCGGTGACGCGAGCGTTGGGACCGTAATGGCGGAGATTGAGCCCGGTGCCTACGCCTATTTCAAGAATGTCCCCGCACAGGCCGCCGATCAGCCGCTGCCGCAGCCGCCCTACCCCGGCCAACCCGAAGGTACCGACGAAGGCATCATAGACCGGAGCCGCCTGCAATACGCCACGCATACACTTGTCCTCTTTTCAGCACTCTTATTCGTAGAGCTGCACGCTATAGCGCACATTTGGTGCCATCTGGCGCGTGCCGCATACCCGTCGCTACGGAGCCGAACGGCAGAAGCCGCCGCGCGACAGTGCGAATCAGCGTATCGTGCGCCACAGCACATTCGCCTATACTATCCCTGTCGGAGTACCCTCAAATGGGATACGTCGTGCAAATGGGATATGTCGTGACCGCAATCCAGTGAGGCCCGATGCGCCATACCGTCGTCATCTATACCCGCCCCGGTTGAAACCCCTGTGCGGGGGTGAAAGCGTTGCTTTCCGACTGGGGAATCCCTTTCACCGAGAAGGACATCACCCGCGACCCGGCCGCGGTCGAGGAGATGCTGCGCTTTCGCGGCGTCGCCCCGCTCACCGTGGTCGATGGCGTCCCGGTCAGCAATCTCACGGCGGCGGACCTCGAAGCGCTGCTCGGTGAGACATGAGCGCCCGAGCAGCATGGCGACACGCACTGTTGTAGGAGCAAACTCACGCGTGAGGGGGACGAGGTGGACCGCGACGCACTCCCTAACCTGATCGACGTGGCACAAGGTCGTCGCCCCGCCGATCTGGTCCTGCGCGGCGGCAGGGTCGTCAACGTATTCAGCGGCGAGATCGAGGAGGTGGCGGTCGCGATCGTCGCCGGCAGGATCGCCGGGATGCGCGCCGACCCCGCCCTCTACGCCGACGCGCACGAGACGATCGATCTCGCGGGGCGCTATCTCGCCCCTTCGTTCATCGATGCCCATATCCATCTCGAGAGCACGCAACTCTGGGTCGGCGAGTTCGCGCGGATCGCGGTGGCGCACGGCACCGGCGCGGTCGTCGCCGACCCGCACGAGATCGCCAATGTCCTCGGCTTGGCTGGTGTGCGCGCCTTGATCGATGGCGCGCATGGCCTACCGCTCAACGCCTTCTTCGTCGTCCCTTCGTGCGTCCCGGCATCGGCGCGCGAGACGAGCGGGGCGACCCTCGATGCGGCGACGATCACGCCCGCGCTCGACTGGCCGGAGATCGTCGGGCTCGGGGAGATGATGAATTTCCCCGGTGTCCTTGCCGCCGACCCCGATGTTTTGGCGAAGATCGCCGCCGCGCAAGCGCGCGGTTTACCGATCGACGGACATGCTCCGGGCGTCGGCGGGGCCGGGCTCGATGCCTACGCCGCCGCAGGGATGGGTGCCGATCATGAATCGACAACCCTGGCGGAGGCGCGGGAGAAGTTACGCCGTGGCCTGACGGTGATGATCCGCGAGGGCTCCACCGCCAGGAATCTCGAGGCGCTGCTGCCGCTCGTCAACGAGACGACCGCCGGGCGCTGTACCTTCGTCTCCGACGACCGTGAGGCGGCGACATTGCTGCACGACGGGCACCTCGACGCGATCTTGCGTCGAGCAGTCGCACTTGGCCTCGACCCGCTGATCGCGCTCCGCCTGGTGACGATCAACCCCGCGCGCTTCTGGCGGCTCGATGGCCTCGGCGCGGTCGCCCCCGGCTACTTCGCCGATCTCGTCGCCCTGGACGACCTGCGCGATTTCCGCGTCGCCAGCGTCTTCCATCGCGGGCGCTTGGTCGCTCGCGATGGCGAGGCGCTTTTCGACGCGCTTAATCCGCCCCCAACGAGTTTGCGCGGCACGATCAATGTCGCCCCGCTCCCCCCCGATGCCCTGCGGCTCGCCGATCCCGGCGACCCGATGGTCATCGTCGGCGCGAACCCCGGCCAGATCGTTACCGCGCGGCTCAGCGAACGACCGACCGTGCGCGACGGGGAGGTCATCGCCGATCCGTCCCGCGATCT
>DATCMP010000468.1:0-5197 GCA_036563365.1 Thermomicrobiales bacterium | reverse complement strand
CTACGCCGCCCAGCCCGCCCGCGCCCTCGCCGCCCTCGGCCTCACCGCCGACTTTGAATAGACCCTGCCGTGCCGCCCGCAACGATGTCTCGTTGCGGGCGGCACGGCTAAAATGCGTCCGTTCGTCCTATTCGGTCTCGGTGCCCGGCTCGGCGACGGGCTTCGCCTTGCGCGGTGCGCGACGGCGACGCGGTGTGGCAGCAGCGGGCGGTGTATCGACTAACGCCGGGGCGACTTCCGTAACGGTATCGTCGGGAACAGGCATCGGCGCGGGTACGTCAGCGGGCAATGGTGACGGCGCACTCACTATCCCTTCTGGCGCTGGATCTTCCACGGCTTCGACGGTCGCTTTGGCACGACGCGGCGCGCGGCGACGCTTCGGCGCGGCAGTTGGTTCCGCAGCCGCTTCGGCCAGCAACGGCTCTGCCGCAGCCCTTTCGCCCTCGGGAGCTGCGATGGCGGTAGGCATCATCGGTAGTGCGGTCAGCGGTTCGGCCCCGATGGCGATATCCGCAGCAGGAGGGGCAATACCCTCTTCCCCTATCGACGGCTCGGACGTCTCGCTGTCAGGCGGTGCCTTGCTCGTACGGCGTCCGCCGCGACTACGACTACGGCGGCGCGGTGCGGCGGCGTCTTCTTCAGCGATGAGTGCCGGAGGCTCCGCTGTCTCCACCGCTGTGGACAACGTCGGCGCGGTCATCGTATCGCCAGTGCGCTCCTCAACGCTGGCAACCGGCAACTGCTCCGCGCTCGGCGGTACAGCATCCGCCACTTCATTTCGTGCCCCAAAGGGTTCCACGAGTGCATCGCTATGCGGTGCCGACACGGTTGGCTCAACAGCCGCTTCCGGCAACGGTGCCGGTTCCTCGCTCCGCACAGGGATAGGCTCTGGCGCAGGCGGCGTTTCCACCGGGACAACATTGATCATCGTGCCCGTTTGCAAGTCCTCATCGTATTGCAGAACCGGCAACGCATTATCCGGTGGCAACACCGTACGCCAGCGCTCGTCGGTGCCCTCTTCGGTCACACCGTAGAAGATCCGCAACCGCTCGCCGCTCTCCTGCGGGCCGCGCTGATTGGCCGGTTCGCGATAGACGAGGTTGTACCGCCGCATCCCTTCCGGCTGGCGGTAGCCTTTCCAGAAGCCAAAGCGCGGGTCACGCTCATCCCACTGGACTTCTTCCGGCGTGAGCGTATGTTGCTCGGCCTGTAAGATGGCGTAACGCCAGAGGCGGCGGGCCGATTCGCGTGTGACATTACGCACGACGCGGCGATTCCGCAAATCGCGCACCGTATGGTAGATGAGGCCATTGCGCTCGATCGACGCGATGATCTCCACGCCGGTACGCGGGACGGGGGTGCGCTCCTGCTGGCGCTCCTGTTCCGCGGCGGTAGCTTGCTGCACCGCGAACTGCTGGGCGTCGCGCTGCTGCACGGCGACCTGTTCGGCATCACGCGGGGCAATCGGCGATGGCGCGAGCGGTGCGACGATCGGGGGGGGTACGGGTTGCTCAGGCTGCTCGTATGGCACTTCGGCCCAGACGCGCGGGGTGGGCCGGGGACGCGGCGGTAGTGTACTCGCCAGGTCGGGTCCGACGGTCTGCGGCGCGAGTGCGGCACGCACGAGTTGCACGATCTCATCGCGCAACGCCAGCACGGTTTCGCCCTCCTGGCGCACGTAGATATAGCCCGGTTCGAGCGCATAGGGGGTTTCCGTCCCCTTCTGCACCGTCACCACCAGCACCGTCTTATCCTCGCTCGTCAGCGTCTCGATATCGGGGGTCAGGGGCGGCAGGATCTGCCGCTCCGACTCGCTGCGAATCAGCTCGGCCAGTTCCGGCGCACCTTCGACACCGCGGATCGGCTCGCGCGAATCGGAACTCGCGCCGACATAGATCACGCCACCATTGGTATTGGCGAAAGCGACGACATCTTTAAGAATCGCGCTGACACGGGTACGAGGCGTACCCGGCAGATCGTGGAACGCCTGCACGATCGTCGCGCCATCCTCGCGCGCACCAGTGAGCGGGTCGAACGGATGCTCCTCGGGGGCGCGTGCGGGACGGGTGCGGCTAAAATCGGTCGAGGCGAACAGTGCCTTTAACGCCTCGAAGCTGACTTCGGTCAGCAATACCTCGGTGCAGCGGTCACCGATCCCCAGATTCTTCTCCGGGCGCTGCGGATCGCGCGTCACCCGATGGGCATCAGAGCCCTGGATACAGTGCATACGGCGCGGATATTCGGGCTTCGAGCCGTTGAAAAAGCGCGCCGTGGCTCGCCTGCTGACACTCTCCAGATCGGTAACTTCGAGCGCATGCAGGTTCGGATCCTGGGTATAGGCGATCTTCGTCTGCCCGCCGAAACCGAGGCCGATCATGGCGACCCCGTGCGTCGAGTTGACATGCGCGCCGATCACCAGGCCGCCGGCACCGGCGATGATCTCGTAGGCACGCAGGACATCGGTCGTCGCGCCGACTTCGCTCGCACCCTTATCGAGCTTCTCTTCGGGGATATTTAACCCGAGCAGAATATGCTCCAGTTTCCGCACGGTCGTCTCGGGCGAGAAAATGCCCAGGATATGGAAGCCGAACGTGGCGGTGAACTCGAAGCCCGGCAGCACCAGGATGCGCTCGTTCAGGCGGCGATATTCTTGCAACCGACGCAACTCTTCGGGCAAGAGCCGGTTGCTTCCTTCCAGGAACTCCAGGTGCTCGATTTCGCGGCGCATCGCGGCATAACCGGCAACACTATTGTGGTCGGTAAAGGCGATGATATCGAGACCGCGTGCTTCGGCCCGCTGGAGCAATTCGAGGTATCCGGCACGGGGTTCCTGGTAATCACCAGAGCCGGGGGTATGCAAGTGGAGGTCAATCCGTTGCCACGCTGGCGGGGTTACCGCTGGCGTTTCTACCGGACGGCCTCGCGATCGTCGTCGAGTCAAATGCGTCTTTTCGCGCCTCCTTGCGCCCTGACCATCGCATTCGCCTTCTGCGAACTACAAACTGGTGATCAGGTATGGATACTCAAGAGTGTAACATAGCCCGCGATACGCCGTCAGATACCTATTGCGCTCCACGTTTCATCGCGAATGATGGTGTGCGAAACGACCGCAAGAAGTCACGATGCAACCGAGCGATAACGCTGTCGGGGGTATTCAAGCCGTCCGCCCCCTCATCAAGTAGTACGCAGATTATGCACCAGGAGATCCATCGCAGCACCAAAAAGATGTGATTCCAGCGGACCGAGCGGCATGCCGTACCTAACCGTGCGGTCAAACTCGCCAAGAACCGGCACCTGTGCTACGCTGTCTCGGTAGGCTGCTCGGCGGTCGGGCGTGAGCGCGAGTTAAATGGGTTTGGGACGAGGACGACGCGCAGGATGGTGAATTTCGTCGGCGATCCCCGCTTGTGGCTCCTCATCGGCGTGGCAATCTTGCTGATTTTCACGGTTGAGGCGGTGGAAGGCTACGTCGAAGGGGTATGGCCACAGTTACGCCACGATGCACCAGCATTCCGTTCACAGGCGATCGGGCGGTCGCTCTGGGTGTCGGTCGCCTTTTTGCTCCTGCCCGGTATCGTACTCGCGCTGCTCAATCTCGGGCTGCTCGTGTGGAAGGGTCTACCACAGAATAGTACGCAGATTTTCGGCGCATTCTTCCTGGGGATCGGCTGGCTACTCTTCGCGTTGACGAGTATCGATCTCATAGGGCTCGGGCGCTACATGCGACGAGTCGGGCCAGCCGCCCCACTCGCGCTGATTGTCTGTTTACTAGTCGGTGATTTACTGCTGTTAGCGGCGATACTCGATTTGCTCCCGGCAGTGCGGGGCTAACGAGCCGCTTCATGCTGGTTGTCGCAAAGAATTGTCGATGCTGCCGCGGTCTTTCCTCGCATGGTAGGCAATATCCTGGCAGATGATGACCAGCCACCATGCTCAAGGGCATAAAGCTTGCTCTGTCCGTATTCGATAGTCCCATGCGTGTCCCGCGAATAGCCCCAGCGGGGGTGAGGCGCGGCACGGTGATCGTGTAAAGAAAGGATCTCACGATGTCAGGACGAGATTTTGGCCGCGGTGGGCGCGGTGGTTTCGGCGACCGCGATGATCGGCGCGGTGGCGGAGGTTTTCGTGACCGCGAGGGCGGTGGTTTCCGCGATCGCGGTAGTCGCGATGCGGGCGCGCCGCCGTCCCGCCCCTGGGAGCGACGCGATGGTGACGATCGTCCGACGCGCCCTACCGGTGATCGCCCGTTCGACCGCCCCTTCGGTGATCGCCCCGCAGGACCGCCCCCGGATCGCGACGTGCGCGTCGAGCGTTACGCCGATGTACCGAGCCGCTCGCCTCGCGATGACCGCTTCGGAGATCGTCCGAGCCGCGCCGAGGAGCGTTTTAATCGCTTCGGCCCCCCGCGCGACGCCGCGCCTCGCGCTACCCCGCCCGCCGCGCCACCTCCCGCTCCGGCGGCGGCACCCGAGCGCCCCACCGCCGCCCCGCGCAACGAAGAACTCAAGGGTGCGGCAGCGGCAGCGGCCCGACCGAAGCCGCAGGGCTGGACACAGGCCCATCTGATGGATAGCTGGCTCGATGAGTCGCGCTTGAAGGGCTGGACCCCGAGCGACCGCGAGCAGCAGGAGATGATCGAGGACAATATCGAAGCCGATCCGCAAGTGCCTGGGCGCGATTTCCGCGCGATCAGCGTGCGATCACGCAGCGGTGCCGTCACCCTTACGGGGACGGTGCGGAGCCGCGCGGTCAAGTTCGCCGCCGGGAGCGATGCTTACTGGACCTTCGGTGTACTCGACGTGAAGAACGAGCTTGAGGTTCGCCCGCGCGGCTTGCAGACCGCCACCGCCGCCCCCGCCCCAACCGAGGCCACCCCGGTGGCCGACACGCCAAAGCGCGTCTCGAAGGCAGCAGCGACGGCGGCGGCGATAGTTGGGCCGGAGAACGTTGTGGATGCGGCGCTGACACCGGAAGAGCTGGCCGTGCCGGAGAACACTGCGCTGGCGAGCACCACCACACCGATGGAAGAACCCGCCGGTGACCTGGATGAGGCGAACGTCACCCCGGAAGAGGTGGCGTCCCCTGAAAATCAGGCGGCTCCGGATATGATCGAGTCGGAGCAGGACGACGAGATTTAGCGCGACGGTAACGCAGCGGATCTCGATCGCGCAGGCGGGGCGGCGGGCCCTTGCCCGCC
>DATCMP010000419.1:0-5574 GCA_036563365.1 Thermomicrobiales bacterium | reverse complement strand
CTCTTCGCGGCATACGGCTACAACATCGGCCTGATGTCGCAGCCCAAGATCATCAAGACTTTGCGCGCCGACCATCGCTGGACGGTCGAGGAACTCTGCGACGTGGTCCCGCGCGCGTTCGCGGTGGAATTGGCGGAGAATCAGAACGATCCCGGCTTCGGCGAGAAGATGCGCGGGGTCGCCGACGACCTGTGGGTCGAGGTCGGGCCGGGGCTGCGCTTCTGGGGGACGAAGCTCGAGCCGTACGGCGAGCAAGTCTGGTAAACCTATCCCCGTGAGTTGATCGGGCGAGATGCTAGACAGGCTGAACCGTATGACCGGGATGTTCGGGGCGACAGATGAATTGCTGGTGCGCGGCATCTCCGCCGCGCGCGACGACGACCGCGAGCAGGCGCGCTTCTACCTGGAGTGGGTGTTGCGCGATGGCCCCGACGCGGAGCAATTCGTCGATGCCTGGTACTGGTTGAGCCGGATAACCGCTGATCCCGACGAGCGGCGACGCTGCCTCGCGCAGGTGTTGGGGGCGCAACCGCTCCACGCGGAGGCGCGGCGCGGTCTGGCGATCCTCGATGGGCGGCTGGATGGGGATGAACTCCTCGACCCCTGGGCCGCGGTTGCTCCACTGACGACCGGGGCGCTGGTGGCCGATCGGGAGACGGGCGTATTCCACTGTCCCAAGTGCGGCGGCGTCCTGACCGCCGATACCGCGCGACGTGGCCTGTTCTGTCAGTTTTGCGGCTTTCAGGACCAGCCGCCCGTTCGTGCTGCGGCAACGATGGAGCAGGATTGGGAGGCGGCGATTCACACGGCGCGCGGGCATCGCTGGCTCGCGCCCGATGCGCTGGTGCTCTCGTGCGCGAGTTGCGGCGCGACGCAGGCGTTGTCGCCGGGACAGACGAGCGCGATCTGCGCCTTTTGTGGCTCGGCCCAGGTCGCGGAAGTGGCGACGCCGGAAGCATTGATCGCACCGACCGCGATCGCGCCGTTCGCGTTCGACGCTGCCGAAGCGAGAGAGCGGGTGCGCGACTGGCTCGCCACGCGCCAGTTTCGCGCCGATGACCTCGATGAGCGGGCGCGACTGGTGACGCCGCGGCCGATCTACCTGCCGTTCTGGACTTTTGACATCGAAGGCGAACTCCGCTGGCAGGGGTTCGTGGAGGGGGGCCAGGGGGGACGACAGGCGATCACGGGGAGCGATCAGGTCGGCTACGATGACATACTCGTTGCCGGAGGCGATGCGCTGCCGACGGAGACCGTGACCGCGCTGCGGTTCGATACGACGGCGCTGGTCCCGTATGCGCCGGAACTGCTGGCGGGATGGCCCGCTGAACTGTACACGGTGCCGGTCGCCGCCGCCTCGTTGCTGGCGCGCGAGCAGGTGATCGAGTGCTTCCGGGCGTGGGTGCGCGGGCCGCATGACCAGGCGATCGACAACCTCGCCGTCTCGTCGGTCGGGTTGGCGGTCGTCTCGTACAAGCTTGTCCTGCTGCCAGTCTGGGTGACCGGCTACCGCTATGCCGGCAAAGACTATCGTCTGGTGATCAACGGGCAATCGGGGACGGGGCATGGTGAGGTGCCGCGAGGCCCGGTCGGGCGCTTGCTGGCGTGGCTGACGACTGATGAAGGAGGGCGTTGATGCGGCAGGGGATCGATGGCAAGGTCGCGATCGTCGGGGTGGCTGAATCGGATCGGATCGGCAAGGTGCCGGATGTCCCGGCGTTGCTCCTGCACGCGCAGGCCGCGCGCACCGCGCTCGCTGAGGCGGGGCTGACCCGGGCCGATGTCGATGGGCTGTTCACGGCGGGGGTCTCGACGCTGGAACTCGGCGAGTACCTGGGGATCGAGCCGGTCTACACCGACGGCACGGCGGTCGGCGGCTCGTCGTTCGTGATCCACATCGCGCACGCCGCGCTGGCGATCATGAACGGCTGGTGCAACGTCGCGCTGATCACGCACGGCGAGAGCGGCCGGTCGCGCGTCGGGATGCCGCCGCGCGCGGTCGCGCCGGACAGCCTCGCCAACCAGTTCGAGACCCCATACGGGTTACCGCAACCGGTCGGCGCGTACGCGATGGCCTGCTCGCGGCACATGGCCCTCTACGGGACCACGCACGAGCAACTGGCCGAGATCGCCGTCTCGACGCGCAAATGGGCGACGCTGAACCCGAAGGCGATGATGCGCGACCCGATCACCGTCGAGGATGTGCTGAACGCGCGCCCGATCGCCTACCCGTTCACCCTGCTCGACTGCTGCCTCGTGACCGACGCGGGCGGCGCGGTGGTGCTGACCTCGACCGAGCGGGCGCGCGACTGCCGCCAGACGCCGGTGGCGGTCCTCGGGGTCGGCGAGAGCCATGACCACTCGATGATCTCGCAGATGCCGAGCATGACCTCGTTCGCGGCCAAAACCTCGGGGCGGCGGGCGTTCGAGATGGCCGGGGTGCGGCACGACGAACTCGACCTGGCGATGATCTACGACTCGTTCACCTACACCGTGCTGCTGACCCTGGAAGAACTCGGCTTCTGCGCGAAGGGCGAAGGCGGGGCATTCGTCAGCGGGGGCCGCACCGCGCCGGGCGGGCCGTTTCCGATGAATACGAATGGTGGCGGGCTCTCCTACAACCATCCGGGGATGTACGGGATCTTCGCGATCATCGAGGCGGTGCGCCAGTTGCGCCACGACTACGCCGATCAGGGGATCCGGCAGGTGCGCGACGCGAAGCTGGCGGTTGTGCATGGGACGGGCGGCGTCCTGTCGTCGGCGGGGACGGCGATCCTGGCACGAGCCTGACACAAGTACGAACTACGAAGTGGGGACGGAACAGGAGGCGCGGAGAAACGGATGGGACGGGGAGACATACTTCCTTGTCGTGATTGTTGACCAGGGATGATGGAGGCGATATGAGTGGGACCAGTGCGCCGCAGAAGCCATTGCCGGTGGCCGATCCGGTGACGCAACCGTTTTGGGAGAGTGTGCGGCGGCAGGCGATGGAGTTGCAGCAGTGCAATGACTGCCAAAAGTTCATCTTCTATCCGCGGGGGATCTGCCCGCACTGCCTCTCCGATGATCTCTCCTGGCGACCGGCGCAGGGGACCGGCGAGGTCCACGCCTTCACGATCGTCCACCGCCATCCGAATCCCGCCTTTCACGGCGACATCCCCTATGTGGTGGCCCTGATCGAACTGACCGAGGGTGTGCGGATGCTGACCAACCTGGTCGGCGTGGCGGCTGACCCAGCGTCGGTGAAGGTCGGGATGCCGGTCGAGGTCGTCTATGAGGCGGTCACGGACGAGGTGACGCTGCCGAAGTTCAGGCCGCGGGAAGGTTAACGCTCTACGATCCGCTCTTTTCTGGGAACTGACGCGCGAGAGGTGTACCCACCTCATCGGCGCGTCAGGTACCCGCGCGGTCGAAGTGAGGCAGGACCTCTTCAATGAACAGGTCGAGCGACTCAGTACGCGGGAAGTCGAGGAAGTTCAGTTGCATATGCCGCATCCCCACATCCGCGAACGCCTTGAGTTGGGGCACGACCTCCTCCGGGGTGCCGCTGACCACATGGACCTCGCCGCGATGGCCCATCGAGCGCCGTGTGGTGAGGCGTGACGGGTCGCGCGAGATGCTGAGACCCATGTAACAGCTCGGGACGATCTGGTCGGGATCGCGGCCGACCTCCCTGCAGTGGGCGTGGAGGACGCCGAGCTTGTGGGCATATTCGGCGGGGGTGTAGTAGTCGGCGTTCCACCAGTCGGCCCATTCGGCCACGACGCGCAGCGTGCGTCGCTCGCCGCCGCCGCCGATCATCAGCGTCGGGGGCGGCGACGGGGCCGGGATGCAGAGGGCATTCTCGACACGATAGTGCGCGCCGATGAAGGTGGTCGGCTCGCCCCGCCAGAGCGCCTTGGCGATCTGCGCCGCCTCCGCAAGCTGCGCCACGCGGGTGCGGGCGGGCGGAAACGGGTAGCCGTAGGCATAGTGCTCGCTCTCTGCATCGCCAGCGCCGACGCCGAGGATGAAGCGCCCGTTGGTGAGGTGCTGGAGCGTCGCGGCCATTTTGGCGGTGAGCGCGGGGTTGCGGTAGCCCTGGCCGAGGACGAGCGTGCCCCAGCGCAGACCGGGATGTTGCCCGGCGTGGAACGCGAGAAACGCCAGGCACTCCATGATCGGATCGGCACCGAACTGGAAGTGGTCGATGACCCAGCAGGGGAGGTCGTGGGTCTGCGCCGCCGCCAGGATACGCGCGTTGGCCTGCGCCATCTCCGCGAGGGTGCCACCGTGCGGCGTGGGCCTTATGGTGACGCCGAAGTCCAGCTGTGTCATCGCGACCCTCCGCCAGCGTTCCCTCTTCGATGGACAAGCACCATCGACGGACTGCACGGTATACCGCCCGTGGCAAGGCTGTCAACCGGGTAAGCGTGTTGAGCCGTTGGGTTCACTGTGCGAGCATGGAAAGCTGGTACGGGAAGGGGCCAATGGATTGTTCCCGCTGTCGGTAGCTGCTCGGGCTTTGCGCCCAATCATGAACTACAAGCAGCCGTTGACGCGCGCCGGGCTCCCCGATCGGAAGTTCCACGCCTTGCGGCACACCGCCGTGATGATCATGGTCGTGCCTCGGTTGTCCGTCGTGGACGTCTCGCGCATCCTCGGCCAGGCGAACGTCACGCTCACGGCGGACACCTACGTCCACTGAACTCCCGCACGGGCAGGCACGCTGCCCGGGGCGATGGCGGGGTTCCGGCGTACCGTGGTATGATTATCATGATTGCCTGAACCTGAGCCACGCGGGTTTGTTTTTGGGTGGTCCCGACGTTGTTTGGAAGCGCCTAAAAGGAGAACCCGCTGTGCCAGGCCGCCGTGCTACCCCCGATCCCGCCGTGCGCCCGTCCGACAATCAACTGCTCGCCTGTTATGGCTACAAATTCGTCCGCCGCAGTTACGCGGCGCGCTGGTAGGCATGGTGGAGGCCGCCGAGTACTGGCACGGCCCGCACCGGTGCGGCAAGGTTCCGCATCCCGCCGGGCGATCGCTCCGGCGTCGCCTGCCCGAGGCCCTGGTGCGGGCGCTCCCGATTGTAGAACGCGACGTACTCCCGGAGCACCCGGCGGAGGTGGCGCTCGCCGAGGACGAGCACATGATCGAGGCACTCGCGGCGCACGCTGCCCAGGAAGCGCTCGCACGTCGCATTCGCTCGTGGGGCGCGGATGGGCGTGCGCAGCACCCGGATCCCGCTCCCGGCGGCGAGGCGGTCGAAGCGCGGCCCGAACTTGGCGTCGTGGTCGCGGATGAGGAAGCGCGGCCGCTGGCCGAAGGGCGTCGCCTCGCGCAGCTGCTGGGCGACCCAGGCGTCGGTCGGGTGGCGCGTCACGCCGACATGAACGATGCGCCGCGAGCCGAGCGCGATGACGAAGAAGGCGTGGAGCGGGCGGAAGCACAGGTCGGTGACCTGGAGGAAGTCGCAAGCCCAGATGTCCGGGGCGTGATTGCGCAAGAAGGCCGTCCACGTCTGCCCGCGCGGGCGCCGGGGGCCGCGGCCGCGCAGATAGGACTGGATGGTGCGCTTGGCCGCGCGGATGCCCA
>DATCMP010000418.1:0-4595 GCA_036563365.1 Thermomicrobiales bacterium | reverse complement strand
AGCACCTCGCCCTGCGGGGTGTCCTGGACGCCGAGGGCGGTTCCGCCGTTACGCAGATGGCGCGCCACCGTCGGCACGGACTCCGGGCCGCCTGGTGCGAGCGTGAAATACACTACCCGCCCGTGCGCGTCCCGCGCCATCCGCGTCACACGCTCGTCGTCGCCATTGAGGACGACGACGCCGTTGCGGCCCGTGGAGGCGGCGACGACGGCCTTGACCTTCGCCAGATCGTCGATCGTATGGATACCCTTGAGTCCCATATGATCTTCCGCCACGTTGGTGACGATCGCCACGTCGGCGCGGTCGTAGCCGAGCCCCGAGCGCAGCAGCCCGCCGCGCGCCGTCTCCAGCACCGCCGCGTCGATCGACGGGTTCTGCAACACCATCCGCGCCGAGCCGGGGCCGCTCATGTCGCCCGAGGCGATACGGATCCCATCGATCTCGATCCCCTCCGTCGTCGTCAGCCCGACCTTACGCCCGGACGCCGCGAGGATATGCGCGACCATCCGGCTGGTCGTCGTCTTCCCGTTGGTCCCGGTCACCGCGACGATCGGGATGCGACCCGACGCCCCCGACGGGAAGATGAGGTCGAGCACCGGGCGGGCGACGTCGCGCGGGAGCCCCTCGGTCGGGTGGGTGTGCATGCGGAAGCCCGGCCCGGCGTTGACCTCGCAGATCGCCCCGCCGATCTCCTTGACCGAGCGGGTGATGTCCGGCGTGAGGAAGTCGATCCCGGCCACGTCAAGGCCGATCACCTGCGCCGCCTGCGCCGCGATCGCCCAATTGTCCGGGTGGATCTCATCGGTACGGTCGATCGACGTGCCACCCGTGCTCATATTCCCGGTGAGGGCGAGTTGCACCCAGACATCGGCGGGGACGACATCGTCGGGCCCATAGCCCTGTTGGGTCGCCAGCGCCGCCGCACCCGCATCGAAATTGATCCGTGTCAGCACCTTCTCATGGCCGACGCCGCGTCGCGGGTCGGCATTGGCGATCTCCACCAACTCGCGCAGCGTATGCGTACCATCGCCGACGACATGAGCCGGGACGCGCTCGGCGACCGCCACCACGCGCCCGCCGACAACCAGCACGCGATAATCTTTCCCGGTGATATACGACTCGACGATGACGGTCCCACCACGCGAGGCATCGCGCGCGATCGGGTAATGGGCGCGCACCACCGCCTCGTCGGCGAGATTGATCCCGACGCCGCGCCCGTGGTTGCCATCGAGCGGCTTGAGGACAACCGGGTAGCCGATCCGCCGCGCCGCCCGCGCCGCCTCGTCCTCGTCATCGACGGTGCGCGAGTCGGGGACCGGGATCCCGACGTTGCGGAGGAGGCGACTGGTCAGTTCCTTGTTGGCGGCGATGTCGACCGCGACATCGCCGGTCGCGGAGGTGACGGTCGCCCAGATCCGCCGTTGGTACATCCCGTGGCCGAGTTGGACCAGCGAGCGATTCTCGTCGAGGCGCTGGATCGGGATGTCGCGCCGCTTCGCCTCCTCGACCAGGGCGCGCGTGCTCGGGCCGTAGGCCTTCCGCTCCGCCAGCCGGATCAGCCGATGCAACTCGTCCCGATAGTCGAAGTCCGGGTCGCGCTCCGGCCAGATGAACGACTCGAGGAGCCGCTTGGCGAGGTGCCCGGCGGCGAGGCCGACCTCCTCCTGCTCGTACTCGAAGACCACATGGTAGATCCCGTGACGCGGCTCGCCCTGGGGATCGTAGGCGGTGCGCGCCTTGCCGTAGCCGATGTGCTGCCCTGCGAGGGTCTGGAGTTCGAGCGCGGTGTGCTCCAGCACATGGCCCATCCAGGTGCCGTCCTTGACGCGCTCGAAGAAGCCGCCCCTTCGACCGACCGAGCAGCGGTGCTCGATCATCCCCGGCAGGGTGGTGGTCAGCTGCTCGTAGAAACCGGGTAGCGTATTCGTCGGGCGTTCCTCGAGCTCGCCGATGTCGAGGAGGAAGCGGATCGCCGGCACCGGTGCCCAGAGATTCGCCCCGCGATAGATCTGCGTCTCAAGAATCTCCATAGCCACTCCCTGTCCCCTGTGAACGTTGTTCCAATTCCCTCGTCTCGCCTGGCATGGCAGCCACAGCCTCGGCGACATGTGCAGACCAAGGCCGGGGAATGGCGGCGATTCGTCCTGCCTACAAGCTGCACTTGTTCGCCGTGAGCAAGGCTTAAGCGTCGGCCGCCTGCGCCGCCTCGGCCTCGATCTCCGCCTTAATGAATGGCAGCGGCTGTCGGCTATTCAGGTCGAAGCGGCGACCGGGGCCGAGGACGTGGAGCGATGAGCGTGCCACGGTCAGCACCTCGCCCGGCTGTCGCTCGAAATAGTCGGAGACGGCCGACCGCCCATCCACGATGGTGACCATCCCGCTCCCGAGCGTCTCCAGGATCCCGTCCCGGTCGATCAGCGCGGCGGTGTCCTCGTCCAGCCCGATGCCCACGAGCCCCGGATTGGCGGCGAAGGCGGACAACAGTCGCCCGAGCCGACCACGCTGGCTGAAGTGCTGGTCGATGACCAGATCCTGGAGGAGCCCCCAGCCGGCCGAGAGTTCGACCATCCCCTTGCGCGCCGCCGCGTCGCCCGACGGGGCGATCCCGCTCCCCCCGACGAGGGCGTGGCCTGCGACGATCGAGGCACCGGCGCTGGTGCCCGCCACGACCACCCCTTCGGCGTTGCGCTCGCGGATGCAGTCCATCGCGCGCGTGCCGGTGAGCAATTCGATCAGGCGGGCCTGATCGCCGCCGGTGACGAAGATCCCCGTCGCCTGTTCCAATAATGTCAGCGGCGCGTCGGCGTTGGCGTCATCGCGCGTCGCCACGCGCAGCCAATCGGCGTGGGCCGCGCCCATCTTGCCGAAGAGCTTGATGTAGCGTTCGCCACTCTCCTGTGCTTCGCCCGAGGCGGTCGGGATCACCGCGATCCGTGCCTGATCGCCACCGGACAGTGCCACGAACCGTTCCAGGATTTCCCCGCCCGGCTCGCGTTCCTCGGCACCGCCGATCGGCATGACCGGCCCCTGTTTGAGTTGACGTACCGGTGCCGACGCCACCGGAGTTGCGGATGATTCCTGCTTCCCCATCGTGCGTTCCTCCTCTATCATCCGTGGGTCATGTGCAGCGTTATTTGCCCCGCCCATCATGGGCGGATGCATCCCCGAAACGTCCGTCGAATACCGCGCCGTCCATGACCCCAAATGCCTCACTCATAGCGACACCCGGCAACGGAAGGCCATCCGCGTGCCAGGTTGTCGCGGTCCCGTCGCCAAGGACGGCATCCCTGGCCCCATCGCGACCGGCGAAACCGAACGGTATGGACATGGCGATCGACTGCCTGGTGAAGCCGCTAACCTCGGGTTGGCCCCACTCGCCGACCTCCGGGAAGATCGTCTCGGCGGCGTCGGCGTGGAGCGCGGCGAGTTGCCCCAGCGACAGGTTGCCGAGCCCGAGGGCGCTCGTAAGACGGCACCACTCGGCGAAGCGCGGATCCTCGCGCAGGGTGCAGAGTTGGTTAAGCACCTCTTCCCGCGCGGGATCGGGTGCCGACTGCGGGCAGCGGCTCGCCAGCGGGTAGCGATGCATATCGATCAGCATGGTCTTCCTCCCCCACCTATCCGGTTACTCCCACCCACAACGTTGGTTTGCTCTCGGTTTGGCGTTATAGGATCAGTGTTGACGCACCTTCTCGTGCCGCCCGCACCGCAGCTTCTGCCAGAATCTGCGTCGGGTCCAGCAGCGGCACCGGTACCATCGCCGCGTCGAGGACCAGAGGAATCTCGGTACAGGCCGCGAGGACCACCTCCGCCCCGGCGACCGCCAGGCGCCGGGCCGCCTCGGCGAGGCGCTCCCCCGGCTCAGACCCCGCGGTGCCACCTTTCACCAGGGCGATCGCCCCATCGATCAGCTGTTCCTGCGCCTCCGCGTCGAGGGTGAGCGTCTCGACACCGTGGGCTTTGAGCGCCCGATGGTAGAGCCGCGCCTCGATCGTGCCGCGCGTCGCCAGGAGCCCGGCGCGACGCACGGTCGGGTACTCGGCGGCGACGCGCGCGGCGGTCTCCGCGATCATGTCGAGGAACGCGAGCGGGACACTCTCGCGCAGCGCGGGGAGGAACGCGTGGGCGGTGTTGCAGACGATCAGCCCGACCTCCGCACCGGCGTCGCGCAGCCGCGTGGCCCCGGCGACGAGCGCCGGCAGCGGGTCTTCGCCCACGCCCCGCAGGGCCGCCGTGCGATCGGGCACGCGCGGATCGGCGTCGATGACTACCGGCAGATGCTCCTGATCGCGTGAGGCCGGTGTCGCCAGGATGAGCTTGCGATAGAGATCCGCCGTCGCCAGCGGCCCCATCCCACCGAGGATCCCGATCTTGCGCGGTGCTCGCCCCACCTCGGACGCCCCGGCCACGGGGATCTCGCCCGTTAAGGGTGTCATGACAGGCAAACCAGACATGGGCGTTCCTCCGGCTCGGCCATCCCCTCGTCCATGACCATGTAGGTCTCGCCCTCGCGGTTCGACGCCGCGAGCGGCGTGCCGTCGCGATCGAGCGCGTGGATGTTGACGCGGTTGGCGAATGGATCGCTGAGGCCGTTG
>DATCMP010000417.1:0-2854 GCA_036563365.1 Thermomicrobiales bacterium | reverse complement strand
GCGGGGTGGGGTGGCTATCATCGCCACCCCACCCCGCGCAACGGTCACTTCCCCAACTGTCAGCACGTTTTTCGTTGCTCACGAGCGCAGTTGGTTGCGGCTAGTCACCGATGCCAGCCTTATGCTACCCAGACCGGGGAGAGCGCTGCCCCGACGACGCGCGTCGCGGTGACGATGTCGGTCAACTCATCCGGGGTGATGCTCTGGTCGCCGTCGCAGAGGGCGGCCTCGCGGTCGGGGTGCATCTCGATGATCAGGCCATCGGCCCCGGCGGCGATCGCGGCGATCGACATCTGGCGGACGAGGGAGCGTCGCCCGGTGCCGTGGCTCGGATCGACGATGATCGGCAGGTGGCTCAACTCGCGGACGAGCGGCACGGCGTTGAGATCGAGGGTGAAGCGCAGCAGCGGGTCGAACGAGCGGATCCCGCGCTCGCAGAGGACGACGTTCGGGTTCCCCTCGGCCAGGATGTACTCGGCCGCCATCAGCCACTCCTCAACCGTCGCCGACATCCCGCGCTTCAACAGGATCGGCAGCTTGGTCTGCCCCGCACGGCGCAGCAGCGCGAAGTTCGCCATGTTACGCGCGCCGATCTGGATCATGTCGGCGTATTGCGCGACGAGCGGGACCTGATCGGGCTCCAGCGCCTCGGTCACGATCGGCAACCCGGTCAACGCGCGCGCCTCGGCCAGGATCGCCAAGCCTTCCTCGCCGAGCCCCTGGAACGAGTAGGGGGAGGTGCGGGGCTTGAACGCGCCGCCCCGCAGGAGTTGCCCGCCCGCCGCCTTCACCGCCAGTGCGGAGGTCAGCGTCTGCTCGCGGCTCTCGACCGCGCACGGCCCGGCGATGATCGTCTGCTCGTCGCCCCCGAACGCCGCGCCGCCGACCCGCACGATCGTGCGCTGCGCGGGGTCGCGACGGGCGGCGAGGCGGTACGGCCCGCTGGCCTTGCTCGGCATGGCGATCGTCGTGGTGCTGGTGCTCATGGCGTTCCTCCGGGTAGTCAGTAGTCAGTAGTCAGTAGTCAGTGGGCGGTGGGCGGTGGGCAACTGGCGGGTCAGGTCATCGGTTGCTCCCTTGTGCCGAATGAACTTGGCGAAAGTGGGTATGTCGCGGACAAACAAAAACGCAGAGGTTATTTCCCTCTGCGTCCGCCGACTTGCTCAGAACCTGGAAGCGCTTACGTCGTCATGCTCGTCACATCACCGCGCGTCCCGGCCGACCAAGTCGGCGGGCTAAAGTAAAAGTAGAAGGACCAGCTTTGGGGAAGCTGGTTGATCGCGGTGGTGAATTGTGACGTCTGTTGGCTGTCCATCGGTCCCCTTCAAGTTGTTCTGGCGCTTATCCTACGGCGTTGCGGGGGAGATGTCAAGGGGCACGGTTTCTCCGCGCTCGTCTGTGCATGTCGCCATCCCCCCAGGCGCGATTCAATCGGGGTCGGGATCCTGGCTGGCGTCGATCTTGCATAGCAGCCGCGCCCGGTCGCCGCGCGGCGACAAGACGGTGTGGCACCGCGATCTGGAATGGACAACGATGAACGAGGCCGGTCCAGCGACAGCGCGGGAAGAGTCCCCCTTGCGGTCCGAGATCAATCGCGCCGGGCCGCTCATCGTGGCGTTCGGGCGCTTCGGCTACGTGGTCGAGGGGCTGGTCTTCATCCTCGTCGGCCTTCTGGCGGCGCGAGTCGCGCTCGGGTTGGGCGGCGAGGTGCCCGACAACCGGGGGGTGCTGCCGCCGCTCGCGGCGTCCCCGCTCGGGCGCATCCTGCTGATCGCGATCGCGATCGGTTTCGTCGGCTACGCCCTCTGGCGCTTCCTCGAGGCGGCGTTCGACCCGGATGGGCGTCGGGGCGGCGCGTATCGGCCCCTCATGCGCCTCGGCAACGCGCTGAACGGCGCGCTCCACCTCGGCTTCGCCGTCAGCGTCGCGCGCCTCCTGCTGACCGGCAGCGCGGGCGCGAATACCGACGCCACGGCGAAGGGGCTGGCGGGGGCGCTGCTCGCCGTGCCGTACGGCCGCTGGCTCGTCGGCCTAGTCGGCCTCGGCGTGCTCGGCTTCGCCGCCTACCAGGGCTTCCAGGCGCTCAAGGCTAAGTTCCGCGAGAATGCACAGCTGCGGCAGATGAGCGCGGCCCAGGTGCGGTGGTATACGGCGCTCGGGCAGGTCGGCTTCGCGGCGCGCGGCGTCTCCTTCGCGAGTATCGGCCTCTTCCTGCTCGGCGCGGCGCGTGACGCCGACCCGCTGGAGGCGCGCGGCCTCGACACCGCCCTCGACGACCTCGCCACGCGCCCGTTCGGCCCCTGGCTCCTCGGCCTCACCGCGCTCGGCCTCGTGGCCTACGGCCTCTTCCTGCTTGCGGAGGCGTATTTTCATCGAGTTGCTGTTGCTTGAGCGGTGGTGCGGTGATCTGTCTCGTTGTGGGTGAGTGGAACAGGCAAGTGTTATTGATTGGGGTTAACCTTGAATTGGTGGTAACTGATGGTGACTCTTGCTTGCCTCAATAAGCGTTTTCGCCACAACTTTTGCGCCAGAAGCCAGTGCCTTTTGGTTACTTGGATCTTTCGAGAACGCCCATATTTTGGAGAATACAGCGCTAAAGAACGCACGTTTTGTCACCGTAGATGCTTTTGTACGTAGAAGATCCATCTCTTCTTCGAGGCTCTTTATCTTCTCTAACATTCGTTCTTGTGCAATACCGCTGGTTTTGATGCTTTCAAGCAGTGTATTCTCCAGTTGCGCGAGTTTTTCTTCGTACACTTCAATCTCTTCACGAGTAAGCATCTCATCGGTGACGCCTTGAAGATGCTGCATGAATTCTTCAAGCGCTTTTCTTTGCTCTTGCACAAGTCGATGT
>DATCMP010000409.1:0-2887 GCA_036563365.1 Thermomicrobiales bacterium | reverse complement strand
ACGACCCCTCTCACGACCCACGACTCACGACTCACGACTCACGACTCATAACACGGTGCCACTAACGCGCACCGGAACAGGCAGGAAAAGGTGACTGACCAGAACGAAAACATGAACGAGAACGGGCAGGGTCGCGGCAGCGGCAGGGATGGTAAGGGCGCGACGCCGGTCCCGGCGACGCTGCCGATCCTCTCGCTGCGCGGCACGGTGGTCTTCCCGCAGACGGTGGTGCCGTTGGCGGCGGGGCAGTCGCGCTCGCTGCGGCTGATCGACGACGTGATGGCGGGCGACCGGCTGGTCGGGCTCTTCATGCAGAAGAACGCCGAGCAGCTTGGCGACGACGTCAAGCCGGGCGATACCTACGAATACGGCGCGATGGGCGTCATCCACCAGATGATGCGCGTGCCGGATGGCACCGTGCGGCTGGTGATCCAGGGTCTTGAGCGGATCAAGCTCGGCGAGTTCTCGCAGGAAGAGCCGTTCCTGAAGGCGGCGGTCACTGCCGTGCCGGAGACGGTCGAGGACACCCTGGAGGTGCAGGCGCTGACGCGCAACACTCTCGACCTCTTCGGGCGGATGGTGGCGCTCGCGCCGAACCTCGCGGACGATCTGCTGACGGTGGCGATCAATATCGAGGAGCCAAGGCACCTCGTCTACTTTATCGCTTCCAACTTGCGGCTCGACCCCGAGCAGAAGCAGAGCCTGTTGGAAATCGACGGGATCAAGGCGAAGCTTGAAGAGATCAACAGCCACATGAGCCGCGAACTGGAAGTGCTGGAACTGGGCAAGAAGATCCAGTCCAACGTCCAGGAAGAGGTCTCCAAGACGCAGCGCGAATACTTCCTGCGCGAGCAGATGAAGGCGATCCAGAAGGAACTCGGCGAGTCGAACGAGCAGGAAGCGGAGATCAGCGAATATCGCCGCAAGCTCGATGAGGCGAAGCTGCCGGAAGAGGCCGACAAGGAGGCACGGCGCGAGCTCGACCGCCTCTCGAAGCTGCCGCCTGCCGCCGCCGAGTACGGCGTGATCAAGACCTACCTCGAATGGCTGACCTCGATGCCCTGGAATAACAGCACCGAGGGCGAGATCGACGTGGCGAAGACCCGCCAGATCCTCGATGACGATCACTTCGGGTTGGAGAAGCCGAAGGACCGGATCCTGGAATACCTGGCGGTGCGGAAGCTGAAGAAGGAGCGCGGCGCGGACGCGACCGAGCTGAACCGCGAGCCGATCCTCTGCTTCGTCGGCCCCCCAGGCGTCGGCAAGACGAGCCTCGCGCAGTCGATCGCCAAGGCGCAGGGGCGCCATCTGACGCGGATGTCGCTCGGCGGCGTGCGCGACGAGTCGGAGATCCGCGGCCACCGGCGCACCTACATCGGCGCGATGCCGGGGCGGATCATCCAGGCGTTGCGGCGCGCGGGCTCGAATGACCCGGTCTTCGTCCTCGACGAGGTGGACAAGCTCGGCAACGACTGGCGCGGCGACCCATCATCGGCGCTGCTGGAAGTGCTGGACCCGGAGCAGAATAACACCTTCCGCGATCACTACCTGGACGTGCCGTTCGACCTCTCGAAGGTGATGTTCATCTGCACCGCGAACCAACTGGACACCATCCCCGGCCCCCTGCGGGACCGGATGGAGATCATCCAGATGTCCGGCTACACGGACGAGGAGAAGCGGCAGATCGCCGAGAAGTATCTCGCGCCGAAGCAGTTGAAGTCGAACGGCCTGACGCCGGACGAACTGACCTGGGATGACGAGGCGGTCGCGGAGATCATCTCCGGGTACACCCGCGAGGCCGGCGTCCGCTGGCTGGAGCGCGAGATTGGCGCGATCGCCCGCAAGGCGGCGACGGCGATCGCCTCCGGCAAGGGTTCGCCGGGCGTGGTGACGCCGAAGCTGGTGCGCGAGTACCTGGGGCGGCGGCGCTTCTACTACGAGGATATCGCCACCCGCACGGCGGTGCCGGGCGTGGCGACCGGGATGGTCGTGACCTCCGTCGGCGGCGACCTGACCTTTATCGAGGCGACGAAGGTGCCGGGTAAGGGCCAACTGATCGTCACTGGGCAACTCGGCGACGTGATGAAGGAGTCTACGCAGGCGGCGCTTTCCTACGTGCGGTCGCGCGCGGAGCGGCTGGGGATCGATCCGAACTTCCTGAAAGATTCGGACATCCACATCCATGTCCCGGCGGGCGCGGTGCCGAAGGATGGCCCCTCGGCCGGCGTGACGATGGCGACGGCGCTGATCTCCCTGCTGACCGGCACGCCGATCAACGAGGATGTGGCGATGACCGGCGAGATCACGTTGCGCGGCCAGGTGCTGCCGATCGGTGGCCTGAAGGATAAGTCGATGGCGGCCTATCGGGCGGGCTTGCGGACGATCGTCTTCCCGGTGCGGAACGAGGGCGACCTCGACGACATGCCGGAGGAGATGCGCCGCGAGATCACCTGGGTCCCGGCGACGACGATGGACGATGTGCTGGGCGCGGCACTCCCTGAGATCGGCGAGCGGGTGCGCGGCGGCGCGGCGAGCGGCCTGAACCCCGAGCGCGAGCGGACGCCGCTGGCGGCGGCTGGCAGGTAACGAGTCGTGAGTCGTGGGTCGTGAGTCGTGAGAGACGACGAGCGGCCTGCGGGGAAGCGATAGAAGATAGAGAGAGCGGCGGGCGGCTGAGAGGCTGGCCCGCCGCTCTCTTTTGTTGGGAGGGGGTAACCCTCACCCCCGGCTCGCATCCGCTCGCCGATCCCACTCCCAATTCTAAACTGAAGCGCCGATGAAACCCGCATGGGAATCAGGTATGCTCCGCGCGTCGGTTGGGCGAAGGCGGGGGTGCGGGGCATGGTGGATATCGCGGCGGTCCTGGTGCGCTGGGCGCTGGACCCGC
>DATCMP010000406.1:0-20811 GCA_036563365.1 Thermomicrobiales bacterium | reverse complement strand
CATCACTGCGTCCAGGCGGCCTGCCTGGAGGTCTGCCCGACCGGCGCGATCATCCGCACCGAGTTCGACTCGGTCTTCATCCAACCCGATGTCTGCAACGGTTGCCGCGATTGTATCTCGGCGTGCCCATTTGGGGTGATCGAGACCAATACCCAGGGTATCGCGCAGAAATGCACCCTCTGCTACGACCGCCAGCAGAACGGCCTCGAACCGGCCTGCGCCAAGGCCTGCCCGACCAAATCGATCCAGTTCGGGGATGTCGATGAGCTGCAGTCGCGCGCCAGGGCGCGTGTCGAGCAACTCCACGCGGCGGGTGTTACCAACGCATACCTATACGGGACGGCGGGTGACGGCTACACCGATGACATCGATGGGCTGAATGCATTTCACCTGTTGCTTGATAAGCCCGCGACCTATGGTCTGCCGGATCGCCCGCAACTCGCCTCGCGCGCGACAGCGCCCTCGCAGATCGGGGGGGTGGTCACCGGTGCGATCTTGGCGCTGGGGGCGGCGATCACGTTCCGCAATCGCCGCTCGAACGCGGATGAGACGAAATGAGCGTCCGACTAACAGTATCGAAGGCGGTGCGCTTTGCGCCGTGCGCCATCGGATGAGGTGGAAATGAGATTAACACCGCTGGTCGCCATCACCGGGCAGGTCGCCGATCCGCACTGGTATTGGTGGATCATCGCCTATTTCTTCCTCGGCGGGATCGCCGCTGGGGCCTTCCTGATCGCGGCGACGGTCGATCTCTTCGCCGACAAGGAGAATCGCCCGGTCACGCGTGTCGGCTACCTGATCGCCGCGCCGTTGGCGGCGCTTTGCGGCTTGCTACTGGCGCTCGACCTGGGCAAGCCGCTCCGCTTCTGGCATATGCTCGTCAACGTCACGACGATGCAGCCCGCCTTCAAATACTGGTCGCCGATGTCCTACGGCTCCTGGATCCTCACCGGCTTCGGCCTCTGCTCCGGGCTGGCATTCCTGACGGTGCTGGGCGAGTGGCGCGGCTTCGGCTGGGCGGCGGTCGTCGGCAAGATCGCGGGCGCACTCGGCCTGGCCTTCGCAATCCTCCTGGTGTCCTACACCGGCGTGCTGCTGAACGTGACCAACCAGCGCGTCTGGGGCGACAACACGCTGCTCGGTGCTCTCTTCGCCGCCTCGGGTGTCTCGACCGGCATCGCCACGATCGCGCTGATCCTCGGCGTCCGGCGCGGGCAAAACCCGGTCGTGATCGAGCGCTTGGAGCGCGCCGATCTGCTGACGATCCTGATCGAGATCGGGCTGCTGCTGGCGCTCGTCGTGGCGCTGATCAATGCCAGAGCCGGGGCGGTCCTCTACGCCGGCAAGCTCGCGCCGATCTTCTGGGGCGGTGTGCTGGTCGTCGGTCTACTCTTCCCGCTCGGATTGTACCTGCGGCCGCGCCTCCTGGGGCATAGCACGGTGATCGTCGCCTCGACGCTCGCATTGGTCGGTGGCTTTATCCTCCGCGCGGTCATCCTGTTCTCGGCACATGCGTAAGGGACGAGTCGTGAGTTGTGGATCGCGAGGGAGCTAGCGCGGTGGAAACCTCGATGACAGCGCCGCAACCCGCTTCTCCACGCGACTCCAGCCCCGCGAAGCGCGACACAGCCAAGCTGCACAGCGAAGCGGAACGGCGCTGGAAGCGTGTCGAGCACGATCACCCCGAGTTGACGGAGACGATTGCTTTCGGGCGGGGTCTCGTCGCGCTCTATATCGACGAAATCCCGGCGTCCGGCGCGACGGCGTTGACGCCGGAGCAGGCGCGCGAAAAATTGGCGGCGGGTATTCCCCTCTTGGAAGGCGAAGAGTTGGACCTCGATCTTCCCGGGCTCCAGCGCTTTTTCGCCCGCCTCTGTGAACTGGCAAGCCAACAACCCGAGATGCCGGCGGCGGAACGACTCGCCGCGGCGATCGCGGTCGGCTCGTGCGAGGTCGAAGTGTTGCTCACCTTCGCCCTGGCCGAGGATACCACGGCGTTGGACAAGATCGCCGCGACGCTCGCGGTTGACCCGACGCAGCTCCAGACGCTGACCGGCTTCCTCGTCAGCGCGGCGCTGATGGGGGCGGCACACGCCTATGGGCCGCTGCTGCGAGAGGCACAGATACCGTGGGAGGCGGGGGGTTGCCCGATTTGCGGCGGCCCGCCATTACTCGCCGAGATGCAGGGGTCGAGCGGGGAGCGGCAGTTGCGCTGTGCCGCGTGCGGCACCGGCTGGCGTACGCTGGTGAACCGCTGCGCCCATTGCGGCACAACGGAGGGGAAGGCGCTGCGTTATCTCGCTGTGGAAGGGCGTGAGGAGAAATATCGAGCCGATCTCTGCGATCGGTGCCGCGGGTATCTGAAGTCGATCACGTCATTCGCCCCGACACCGGCCGAGTTGCTGACGATCGAGGATGCGACGACCCTCTATCTCGACGCGGCAGCACGCGAACGCGGATATACGGCGACGCCGGAGATCGACGGCTGAGTGCCGAGTCGCTGGGTGCGGCGGGCCAGCGCAGATACGGCTCAGGCGGCGTGCAAGTGGTCCTCTCGGTCGGCGAAAAACTCCACGCCGTAGTTTGCGGCGGCGAGCGCAATCCTGCTGTCTCTAACCGGCAGGCCGGGCGTGTACCGCGAAGGATCTTCAACGAGTTCGCCGATTTCCGTCAGGAAGCGCTCGTGATTCCCCCCCGGCGTCACCATGATCAGCATTCGCGCCACGCCGGTACCGATATTCGTCAGCGCGTGGACGGTGCCGCGCGGTACGAAAACATAGCTCCCCGGCCCGAGATCGACGCGCTCTTCGCCGATCAGCGCGCTATAGGTGCCTTCGAGGACGAAGAATGCCTCGTCCTCGTGGTGTTGCAGATGCGGCGCACTCCCCGCCCCTGGCGCGGTGAGTAACTCGAAGAGCGTATAGCCACCGGCAGTATCAGCGGCGAGCGCCTTGAACGTCACCTGCTCACCCAGCACCTGATACGTTTCGCCAACACAGGGGGCTACGCGGCGGGGGGCGATGGTCATGGTCGTCATACTCGTCTGCTCCTGCGTGGATACCAGCCCGGCCAGTGCGGTACGTCCTTGTTGACTCTATTTTGCCGCAGTCCGCGGCACGTCAACACTCACACTACCCCCACACTTCCTCCACCACAGTATCGGTAGGGTCCGAGGATACCGACGGGCCGCGCGTACGCTACCATTGACGACGTGACCACGCTTCCGGTGAGCACACGAGCCACAGAAAGTGCAGCGCCCGATGATAACGACAGCATCGACAGCATCGCCGAGCATAGCTCAGACCGATACACAGCCCTTGCCGGTCTGCGACGAGTTCCCGGTCAGCCTGGAGCTGAACGAGGAGCGGGTGGTCACGCTCCTCTGTACCCCCCGCGATCTCACCGAACTGGCGGTCGGCTGGCTCTACTGTGAGGGTTTGATCGAGGGGGCCGATGAGTTGATGGCGGTCGGCGCGTGCGACGAACTCAGCCGCGTGCGCGTCTTCGCCGAGAGTCAGCGCCCGCTCGTGCAATCGGAGTGGCGGCGCGTCATCACCAGCGGCTGCGGCTCCGGTCACGCCATCGACCCCGCCGAACTCGCCACCCTCCCGGCAGTCACCAGCGATCTGCGGTTCCCGCTGCCGCGGCTGGAAGAATTGATGCGCGCGGTCGCGCTCGGCGGACCGATCAAGCGGGCGGTCGGCGGGGTCCATTCCGCCGCGCTGATCGATGAGCGCGGTATCCTGGCCCATTACGAGGATGTCGGGCGCCACAACGCCGTGGACAAATGCATCGGGCGGGCATTACTCACCGGCATCGATCTCGGCCAGATCGTCCTCTGCGCCACCGGGCGCGTCTCGTCCGAGATGGCGTTCAAGGCGTCGCGCTGCGGGATCCCGATCATCGCCTCGCTCAACAGCACGACCGGGCTCGCCGTCGAGCTCGCCCGCCACGCCGGGGTGACGATCGTCGCCAAGGCGATCGGGCGCAAACGCCTCGTCTACACCCATCCCGACCGGATCTACGGGGAGTCGAAGTATGATACGGAGGATCGTGCGGCTGGGGAGGCCGTGTCGAGCGCGAAGTAGTGGCAAGGCGGTGGCGTGTGGCCGTTGGCGAACGCGGGTTGCCGATTGACGACGGTGGCGAGTTGTTCGGGGTAGGGGCGGGCGGGTGAAACCAACCTGCGCGGGCTAGGTCTGTCACGGGCGCGTTGCCCGTCTGACCAAGGGCCGCCTTGCAGCAATCCAACCGGCGCAGGCCGGTCATTGTGCCGTTCACCGGTATTCGTGGCGACGGCGGTCGCCCCCAGGCGCGGTCAGCGTCCTCCTTGTGGGGATTCAACCGCCCGCCCCTACCACGTTGAAGTTCACCACCCCATCCCTCCGCGCCCCCACCCCCACGCCATATCGGCTATACTGCCCGCCAAGCTGGGAAGGACCGGCAAGGAGGAAGCTACATGCTGCACAGTATCGACCATGTCGTCATCCTCGTGAACGATCTCGGCGCGGCCTCGGCCGATTGGGAGCGGGCGGGCTTCACCGTCATCCAGGGCGGCACGCACGCCGCAGGGACGACGCACAACGCGCTCGTCTCATTCGCGGATGGCACCTACTTCGAGTTGATCGCGTTCCTGGGGTCCGATGAGAAGGCGCAGGAGCACCGCTGGTGGCCGCGCGTGGCCGATGGCGAGGGGCTGATCGATTACGCGCTCCTTTCCGATGATCTCAACGCCGACGCGGCGGAAGCGCGCGGGCGCGGCCTGGATATCCTCGGCCCCGACGATGGTGGACGCGTCCGGCTGGATGGCGAACGGCTCGAATGGCGCTCGATGATGCTCGGGCGCGGGATCGGCGATCCCGCTCTGCCATTCATCATCGAGGATGTCACCGCGCGCGGGCTCCGCGTGCCCGGCGGCGACGCGACGCAGCACCCCCTCGGGGCGACGCGCGTCGCGGGGCTTACGCTCGTGACGAAGAACCTCGAAGAAGCGACCCAGGCGCTCACCTCCCTGCTCGGGAATCCCGGCGAAGATGTGATCGTCGAAGAGGGTGGCATGTTGCGCTTTTCGCTCGGCGAGCAGTGGATCGCCCTCCTACAACCCGGTGACGACGCCAGCGAGGCGGGGCAATATCTCCGTTCGCGCGGCGACGGGCCATACGAGATCACCCTGACGATTGCCGAGGGTACGAGCGAAAGCAACCCGGGCGCGGGGGAACTTCTGCCGATTGAGCAGACGCACGGCGCACGGATTCGCGTCATTCGCTGAGCCATCGGCGCGGCGGACACACAAGGTCCGCCACCTTCATCGAGCACGATCGCCTCGCGTCCCGTATCGGCGGGCGGTGGGTCCGAGGTGCCCTACGGCCACCGCCCGCCGATACGGACACACCGCTGCGATGGACCTCCTCACGATCACCCAGCAAACAACCTTACGCGCCGCCATCGACCGGATCATCCCGCCCGACCAATTTCCGGGCGGCTGGGAGGTCGGTGTCGGCGATTACTTCGCGCGCCAGTTTACGGGGGATCTCGCCGCGTTCGTCGGCCGGTATACGGTCGGACTCGACGCGCTCGATGCCCTCGCACGGCAAGGGGATACAATCCCATTCGCCGCGCTCCCCACTGCGGCACAGGATCAACTCCTCGCGCAGATCGAGGCGGACGTATACGGCGGCGAACTGGCACAATTCTTCGCGCTGCTCGTGACCCACGCGATGGAAGGGTATTACGGGAACCCCGAAAACGGCGGCAATCGTGACGCCGTCGCGTGGCAGATGATCGGATTTGAGGTGCGGGGATGAGCGCGGCACGGTACGACGCCATCGTGGTCGGCGCGGGCGCGGGCGGTGGCGTGGCCGCTGCGGTCCTGGCCGAAGCGGGTAAGCGTGTCCTCCTCCTCGAACGCGGCCCTGCGCTCTCCTTCGCCGAAGTCGGACGCGATCATCTGCGGAATCAGCGCTTCTCACAGCACGGTCATAACGCCGGTCCGGCCCTGGACGGCAATCCGCGTGTCGCGACCGATGCCCAAGGAAAGACGCGACTACTCCGACCCCACGAAGGGGGCTATCACAACAACGCCGCGATCGTCGGCGGCGGCACACGGGTCTACGGGGCGCAAGCATGGCGTTTCCTGCCGAACGACTTCCGTATGGCGAGCACGTATGGTGTGCCTGAAGGGAGCTCCCTGGCGGACTGGCCGCTCGATTACGATGAGCTCGCGCCCTATTACGAGCGCGCCGAGTGGGAGCTCGGGGTCTCCGGAAACGGTGCGGCGAGTGCGAACGAGTTACCGCGCGAGCGCGACTACCCAATGCCGCCGCTGCCGCCAACAACGCAGACGCGCATCCTGCGGCGTGGCGCGGACGCGCTCGGTTGGGCCACCACGCCGGTGCCGCTGCTGATCAACTCGGTGCCGCACGACGGACGGGACGCCTGCATCCGCTGCCAGCACTGTGTCGGCTTCGCCTGCCCGGTTGACGCGAAGAATGGCGCGCAGAATACCGTCATCCCCCGCGCTCTGGCTACCGGTAACTGCGAACTGGTGACCAACGCAATGGTCACACGGATCGCCACCGATGGTGCGGGTCGTGCCAGCGGCGTGGACTATCTCGATCGCGATGATATGCCACAGGAAGCCCGCGCAGAGGTCGTCATCCTCGCCGCCGGTGCGGTGGAGACGGCGCGTCTGTTGCTCAACTCCGCGACAGACCGGGAGCCGACCGGGATCGGCAATTCCAGCGATCAGGTCGGTCGCCACCTCCAGGGTCATGCCTACACCGGCGTCAACGCCCGCTTCGCCGAACCGGTCTACGATGGCCTCGGGCCGGGCGTCTCGATCGCCACCCTCCGCTTCAATCACGGCAACGACGGGATCATCGGCGGCGGGATGCTGGCCGATGAGTTCGTCATCCTGCCGATCATCTTCCAGCAGCGTTATCTGCCACCGAACCTGCCGCGCTGGGGTGCGGCCAACAAAACCTTCATGCGCGAAGCATACCGTTATGTCACGGATGTGAAAGGGCCGATCCAGGAGATACCCAGCCGCAAGGGCCGCGTGACCGTCGATCCCGACGTGCGGGATCGGTACGGCCTGCCGGTGGCGCGCTTCTCCGGCACGACCCACCCGGAGACGATCCGCACCGCCCAATTCATCCAGGATCGGGCGCGCGAATGGGTCGAGGCGGCGGGAGCGATCGAGACGTGGTCCACGCCGCCGCGCCTGCAACTCTTCGGCGGTCAGCATCAGGCCGGGACGTGCCGGATGGGCGATGATCCGCGCACCTCCGTCGTCGATCGTCGGTGCCGCGTCCACGGACACGACAATCTCTTCGTGGCGGACGGCTCGCCGCACGTCACCAATGGCGGCGTCAATCCGGTGCTGACGATCCTCGCCCTCGCCTACCGCACCGCCGAGGGGATTCTGCGCGCGTGGTGAATGATCGGCACGTCGGCAGTGCTGAGGGTGCCTGAAGGAAGATCGGCGATGAATCTTGGGCAGATGCAGATGCACAGCCCGGTCTTACGGCGACAGATCACGTTCAGCTTTCGGCTGCCCGCGAGTGCGGAGGTGGGGCCGGGGCCATATCCGGCCCTGCTCCAACTCCATGGTGCGAGCGAGGATCACACGGCCTGGATCACGCGCACGATGTTACCGGTCCATCTCGAAGGGATGCCGCTGATCGTGATCATGCCCGAGGGCGCGCGCAGCCAATGGCTCAATCGCAATCCACACGAGCGCTATGAAGATTTCCTGATGCAGGATTTGTTGCCCGCCTGTGCCGAGTTCTTCCCGGTGCGACCGGGTCGTTGGGCGATCGGCGGCCTCTCGATGGGCGGGCAAGGGGCGCTCCACCTCGGACTGAAATATCCCGAACGGTTCGCCTCGATCTACGCGCACAGCAGCGTCATCCCCGACCGGGCAACGCTGCAGAGCTGGCTCCGCGATCTCACGCCCGAACTATTGGACGACGCCGATCTCTTCGCCCGCGCCGCGCGTACCGTCATGCACCGCGATCGTCCGACGCTCAACTTCGACTGCGGCGCAGAAGACCCGCTCCTTGCCGAGAACCGCGCATTTCATCACCACCTGACGGTGCTCGGCTACCCGCACCAATACCTGGAGCATCCGGGCGGACATACCTGGGCGTATTGGGACGAGCATGTGCGCGACGCGCTACAGCAGCATCTCGCGGTCTTTGACGATTAGTTAATGCAGCCTGTCAGGTCATCGAAACCCAATACCAGCGGGCGTCATATTGTTCGATCTCGACAATTTGCCCGCCGAGGATTTCCTCCGTCGGGGCGATCCCATCGGCGCAATAGATGAAGCCGGAGTAATTGTCGAGGATCCCACGATAGGTGAAGAACGTCACACGTAACACATCGCCGCCACGCCCCACCTCGACATCATTCCCGCCCTTCGATACGCGACCATATGTGTCTGACAAATGGATCATGCGGTTGGTATAACCCAGATTGGGCTGCAATGCTCCAGAAGCCACGTCGGCCACGACGCGCTCGCGCTGGGCGCGGTGATCGTGGAAGTCACGATCGATGATGATCTCGTTGAAGGGGATGAGCACGATAGCGGCGATCGTAGCGAGATTGATCGCCAACGGCAACAGGGCAAACCAATCCCACCCGCGACGCAACCGCAGGCACAAAGACACGATCGAGCCTACCAACGCCGCGACAAACAGGCCATGCAAGGGCAGTTCAACGAGGAGCGGCTCCAGGAACGGCGTGAGTACGTCGATTAAGTCCCAACGCGCAAAATTGAGGACAATCAGCAGCGCCCCGCAACCAAGCGCGACGCTAAGCATGAAGATCGAGGTGGTATCGCGCCGCGCTGCGGCCATCGCCTTCACCGCCCACAGGTAAAGCCGGTTGTCGCCCGATGCGGGGCGAACGATCGCGATCACCACAACTCTTGAACCGCGTCCCTAGTCACAGCGTCTACGCGCTCCCCGGCAGGCAAACCGAAAGCGCGGCACCTTCAAAAGATGCCGCACCGACACCGATAGCCCTACCGTGACGATACGGGCGGTACGCTTTACGGCGGTCCCGGCACATCGTTGCGCCGCAGGAGGTACAGGTAGGTCGGCGTCGGGTTGAGCCAGGTGGAGTATTCGACACGCTTGATCGGCGCGTAAAGGTCCGAGAAATCGTCGCGGGGTGCCCCGGCGATGATGTATTCGCAGGTATCGGCGGGGGCGAAGAGGCCGATCCACCACGGCAACGGGGCGCTGGTGTGGATATTGTTCGCGATCGAATACTCGTACAGATGGTAGCCATCCCAGGCGGCACCGGCGTCGAGTTGCGTCAGCGCCACCCCTTGCGCCGTCGTTGTGCGCGCCAGATCCCAGACCGCCGTATGGAAGGTCAGGAAATCGCGCGTGCCGACGATCGAGAAGACCGCCATCCCTGCCGCTAACACCCAGGCGACCGGTATGGCGACCCGTACCCCGCGCAAGGCCCAGAGGGTCAGCAGGAGCGCGAGGGGCAGGAGCGTGAGGAGATAGCGGTCGAGCGAGGGCGCATTATATCCCCGGAACGTCCAATCGCGGAAGGTGAACGATTGCGGCAACACCCCCAGGATCTGCCAGAAGGCGAGGGCGAGGGTCAGGCCAGCACCGGCGCGGTAGGGGTCGAGGGACGCCCGCCCACCCGCCGAGCGATCGGCGAAGATCAGCCTGGCGTTCTCGGTCTGCGGGAGCGAACGCTTCCCGATCTGGAGGCAGAGGATCAGTCCGAAGAGCAACGCGCCCGCCACGCACATGATCGTGGCGATATCGAAGCCGAGTTGCCCGAAGAGGAACGGTCGCCCGCCGCGTAGATCGTACGAGCCGACGCCGCTCGGCGAGAGATAGTGCGGGATATACGGCATCCGCCGCCCGCTCTGCCAGAAGATCGCGGTGCCACCGAGGACAAACATCGCCCAAACGGCGAAGACGAGCCAACCAAGGGGCCGGATGGCACGCAAGAGGCGTGGCAGGGCCAGCAACGCGGCACCGGCGAGCGGCAAAACGAACAGCCCGAGGTAGGTCGCCTCGATCAGCGAGAGCCGACTCGCCAGCAGGACCGCCCCGTCGATCCCGGCATCTCCCACCTTCTGGACGAAATCGCCTTGGGCCTTGGGGATGCCGTGGATGAAGCGGAACCAGAGGTAATACCCGACGGTCATCGCGGCGGGCACAGCGACGACCTGCATGAAGAGCCCGACGCCGCGCCGATCCGGGCGCATCCGCCCGCTGAGGACGAGATAGGTCGCGACACCGAGCGGGATCAGCGCCCCCTGCTGTCGTTCTAGGAAGGCGAGCCCGGCCGCGAATGAACCGATGATCGTGAAGAGGGCCGAGAGCCGGTCTGGTCGTAGGCCACGTACGTAGAATGCGGCGGAGATCGTCAGCAAGGCCACGAACTGCGCGTCGCTCATGAACGAGTAGCTGAGCGAGAAGAGGAGCGGATTGAAGAGGTAGAGCGCCGCGCCGAGCGCGCTGCGACCGCGATCCACGCCGAGTTGACGGCACCCCCAATAGCAAGCGAGTCCACCAAGCGCCGAGAGGGCCACCGACGAGAGCCGCATCGCGCCGAAGGTCGGTCCGAGGATGGAGGCGAAGAGCCCACCCCACAAGACCTGCCAGACCAGGGTGACCACCGAAAGATCGAGGATCCGTACCCGGCCCTCATTGATCAAGATCTCGACCGAGCGCGCATAGACCCAGTCGTCACCGAGCGCGACCGGCGTCATCACCGGGATGATCAGCAAGGCCAGCGCATACAGCGCCATGACACCGAGCAGCGGACCGCGTCGGCGCAGCGCCTCCCCGACCCGTGCCGAGGCGGCGGATCGGGGAGGCGCTGCTACGGCGGATGGCCTCGCTCCGGCGATCGTCTGGCGCGATGCGTGTACGTCGTTCATCTCCGGTGTTTACCGAACAGTGGGGCTGCACAATCAGCCGCCTGACACCGAGCCGAGGGGGGGAGCCGCCAGCTCACTGCGGCTTCCCTTCCAGGGTTCGGTGAAACGCGGGCTTGCGCGCCCGGCCGATGGTGGCGAGGCGGAACCGCAGGATGAAGCCGATCATCACCAGCCCGAGTTTGAACGCCTTCCACATATCACCGGTCACCGACGAGTGGCCGACACGCGGCAGGTAGTTAATCGGGATCTCCACGAAGCGCGAACCGGAGGTGATCGCGAGCAACATCAATTCCGGACCGAAGTGGCTCCCACCGATCGTGAAGCCGTCGCGCACGCGCTCGTAGGCGGCGCGGGTCAGCAGACGATAGGTGCAGCCGACATCGCTGAGATGGCTGGTGTTGAAGCTCGCCTCGATCCCCTTGGCGACGGCCCAATTCCCCCACTTCAGGAACCAGCCCATATTCGCGCCGCGCCAGATCAACTCGCGCGTGGTCCGCGTCCCGAAGACCACGTCGCAATCGTCGCTATAGACCAGCAGCTTGAAGATGTCGCTGGGCATGAACGTGCCATCCGGCTCGGCCAGAATCAGCAGATCGCCGGTCGCCTCGGCGAGCCCGCGCTGCGTCGCATGGCCGTAGCCCTGCTTCCGCTCGAAGACCTGCCGTGCGGACGTTTTCTCGACCTCCTCGGCCGTCCCTTCCTGGGCATTATTGTTGACGACCAGGATCTCATCGACAACGCCGGTCGCCTCGAACCCTTCGATCACGCGACGGATCGAATCTTTCTCGGCATACGTCATCAGGATGACCGACACACTCCGGCCATGCCACATGGCAACGCCCTCCCGGCTTCTCTTCCGCGTACATCCAGTACGATACGAATGCAATACGATCGCGGTGAGGCACGCCGCGTGGTTGACCATCGGCCTTCCACGAAGCTGGCGAGTGCCACACTCGCAGTAAGAACGCCCGCGCCCGCGCCGATGTTCCAATCTGGCACAGCGCAAATAGCATTCCGGCGAATTGTCGCACAGGAATAGCGCCCCGTGCCGCTTACGGGCAGACCCGACCGACCCCCTCATGATCTCCTGCACGCCTGTTGCTCGTTATCCTGGTAGATCGGTCTTGGATCCCCGTTTCCCTCCCGCCGTGTATCTCCACGTTTCAGCCGGGCAGCCGACACCCCCAACAGCATATCGTCCACGTATGGTACCTTCCATCGCGTTCGCAACGGCCATGGCTTTCGCATCCGGGAGGTGAGGCAATGAACAAACGCAACGAGGCGCTCCAACACGTCGCTGATCTGCTCGTCGGCAACTGGAAGCTCACGATGACCAACGCCTGGTTCTGGGAGAACCCTACCGAGATCATCGAAGGCTCAGCCACGGTCGAGTGGCTCGATGACGTGTTCTTGATCATGCGCTGGTTCTTCGGGGACGTGCCGGAGGCCGTCTGGGTGCTCGGCCGCAGCGACGCCCGCGACGCGTTCATCGCGCTGACCTACGACGAGCGCGGCGTCCTGCGGGTGTTCGACATGACCTTCACCGGTGCGGGCGGCGAGTGGCTGCTGACGCGCGAAGACCCCGACTTCTACCAGCGCTTCGTCGGCACGATCTCCGCCGATGGCAACCGGATCGACACCCACCCCGACGCGTCTGAGGATAACGGCAAGACATGGCGTAAGGACTTCGACGTGACGTTCGAACGCCGGGCCTAATGGAACGCATTCCCAGATGTCGGGAGGCAGCGTTGCCACGCCATCCCGACTCCGGCAGCGACCGACCGAGCGGTTAACGTAGCATACCGATCACCCATGGTGACGAGCAACAGGGCTATGGGAGGTCGTGAGGGCGACGGCCCTGGGCGACGAAAGGCACCCGCCCTGTCTGGGGCGGGTGCCTCCTACGGTTCGTCAGCGGCGAACGGGGATTACCCCTGCAAGGCGGCGATGACCCGTGGCGGGATCATCGGGGCCTCGTTCAGCCGCTTGCCGGTCGCAGCCTTGATCGCGTTCCCGATCGTCCCCGCGCCGGGGATGATCGGCGGCTCGCCGACGATCCGTGCCCCGAAGGGGCCATCGACCGTCGGCACCTCGACCATGATGACCTCGATCGGCGGGATCTGCTCGGCGTTCGGCAAGGTATAGTCCATGAACGTCCCGGTCAGCAGTTGCCCGTTCTCGTCGTGGATCAGCTGCTCGTACATCGCGAAGCCGATCCCCTGCGCCGCGCCACCGAGGATCTGGCCCTCGACCAGCGGCGGGTTGAGCGCGTGACCGACATCCTGGGTCGCCACGTAGTCCAGAATGGTCACGTTCCCGGTGTCGGGATCGACGTGGACATGGGCCATGTGCGCCGCGAAACCGGCCGCGATCACCTGTTGCGCGCTGGTGCCGCGGGTGTAGATCGGGCCGTACTTGCTCGTGCTCAGCGTATAGACCTGATCGAGCGTGATCTTGCTCTCGGGGGCACCCTTGACGCGGATCTCACCATCAACGAGTTCCATGTCGTCCGGCGACGCCTCCAGGTGGGTCGCCGCGATGGCGAACGCCTGGTTGCGGGCCTCGCGCGCCGCTTCCAGCACCGCCTTACCGACGGTGTAGGTGATCTGGCTGCCACCGGAGCCGGGCGAGTGCGGGGCCGTCTCGGTATCGCCGTGGACGATCCGCACCTTCGACGCATCCATCCCGAACGCCTCGGCGGCGATCATCGCGAAGGTCGTGGACTGGCCGGTGAGATCGGCCACGCCGGTCGTGATCGTCAGGTTGCCGCCCGGATCCATCCGGCACGCCGCCGCCGCAGGACCCCGACCGCCGGGCCAGCCGCCCGCGCCGACGCCGATCCCCTCGTTCGGGCCGAGCGACCCGCGTCGTTGCCAGAGCGGGTGATCGCGCAGTTTCTCCAGGCACTCCTTCAGGCCGATCTTCGGCCAGGGGTTGCCATCCGGCCAGAGGTCACCCTCCTGCACCGCGTTCTGAATCCGCAACTCCAACGGGTCGACGCCGAGTTCGGCGGCCAGTTCGTCCATCGCCGATTCGATCGCGAACGACGCCTGCGGGGCACCCGGTGCGCGGTAGGCCCCGACGCCCGGCTTGTTCGTCAGGACTTCGTAGCCCTTGATGTCGAGATTCTCGAACTTGTAGTAGCCGCCCAGGAGGAGGCAGCCGATCCCTAGCGCCGAACCGGAGTAGGCACCGGTGTCGAAGATGACGCGACTTTCGAGCGCGGTCAGCGTGCCATCCTTCTTGCCGCCCAGCTTGACCTCGATGACGGTCAGCGGCGAGGGGTTCGCGGCGTGGAAATCTTCCGAGCGGGTGTACGTCAGTTGCACCGCCCGCTTGGTCTTGGCGACCAACGAGGCGACGAACGTATCGAGCAACACGTACTTCGCGCCGAACGCGCCGCCGGGCTGCATCGGCAGGACGCGCACCTGTGACGCTTCGAGGCCGAGCGACCGCGCGATCTCGTCGCGCACCTGGAAGTACGCCTGGGTGCTGGCATAAACCGTCACCCCGCCGCTGATCGGGTCCGGCGCGATTGTGCAGGTCTGCGGCTCCATGTAGCCCTGGTGGACGTAGTTCACCTTGTAGGTGTTCGTCACCACCGCATCCGCCTCGGCGAACCCCTTGGCGATGTCGCCGCGATGGAAGTGCATGTTGGCGGTGACGTTGTCGTGGAGCTTCTCTTCGGACTTCTCTTCGCTGGCGCTGACCGCCGCATGGACATTCGCCTCTTCGGCACCGGACGCCGGGGTTGCGCGCACGGTCGGCGCGCCCTCGATCATCCCGGCCAGCGGATCGCTCACGACCTCCGAAGCTTCGTACTCGACGGCAACCGCCGCCGCGCCATCGGTGGCTTGCTCGATCGTGTCGGCCAGGACGACCGCCACCGGCTGCCCATCGAAGACGACCCGCTCACTCGCGAGGAAATTCAGCCGCCGCGAGCCCGACTCCATCCCCTTCAGGGAAAGGTCGGCGGCGGTATAGACCCCGAAGACCCCCGGCATCACCTTGGCCGCCGTGGTATCGATGCTGACGATCCGCGCCGCAGCATAGGGACTGGTCACGAGACGGGCGTGCAGCATTCCCGGGAACTGCATATCGCTCGCATACTTGATCGCGCCGGTAACTTTCTCCGGCGCATCGCGACGGGCGATCGGCGCTTCCGGGGCTGTCGTTGCTGCCGACATAGTTCGTTCCTCCTCGCCAGCCCGGTGTACGCACCGGGCCTGCTTCCCCAATACGATCGATGAACACCACCATCATTGTATCGCAAGTTACCGTGCGCTGTGAAATCAACCTGCAAGCAACCTTGTCGCGATAGCGTGCCGGCAAGGGCATGCGCGGGGCGTTCATGCCGTGCCGTTGATGGACGAGCCATCGCACCGGGCGCGATCGCGTGGCGATGAAGCCCCTTGCCGCGCCGAATTTCCAGCAGGCCCGTAGGTCGGCAACAGCCTGCAACAAGGTGATAACCCCGCCCAAGAAATCAGGGTCACGCGTACCATTGATGGTCACCGGGAACGAATGATCGCTTCGTCCATCGCTCGGTAAACCGCGACGTCAGACGCCGATTGACGGACATTCGGGCGAACGCTACACTGGCGATTAAGGAGACGTCTGACCTGAGTAACTATCGGATACGGATGCCTGGACAAAGGCACCTGGGGCGAGAACGTGCGCCGGTCGTAGCCACAACGGGATAACCCTATCACGATGATAGGTTTCTGGGGAAGAGAAGCTGGGCGAAACGAGATAGTCGCTCGGCACCACGGAAAGATAGGCACGATGCCGCAAGAAACGTTCGCCGATGTGTTCCGCGAGCATCCGCTGCTCGGTCGTCCGCTCGCGGAATTGCCAACCCCGGCCCCGCTGGTCGATCTCGATCTGTTGGAAGCCAATATCGCCACGATGGCCGACTTCTTTCGCCCCTTGCCCGCCGCCCTGCGCCCGCACGCCAAGACGCACCGCGCCCCGGCGATCGCCCGCCTCCAGATCGCGGCGGGTGCCACGGGGATTACCTGCGCCAAGGTGGGCATGGCGGAGGCGATGGCCGATGGCGGGATCAGCGATCTCTACATCGCCAACCAGGTGGTCGCGCGGGAGGCGATCATGCGCCTCTGTCGCCTGGCGGAACGGGCAACGGTGACCGTCGCTGTCGATGCCGCCAGCAACGTAACCGATCTCTCCGCCGCCGCCCAGGCCCACGGCGTCACGCTGAACGTCGTGATCGAGATCGATGCCGGGATGGGCCGCTGCGGGGTGCAGCCCGGACAACCGGCGCTCGACCTCGCTCGTCTGATCATCGGCGCGCCGGGACTCCACTTCGCCGGGCTCCACGCCTACGAGGGTCACGTCGTCCAGAATCCCGACCTGGAGCTCCGCACCACGGCGACTGAAGCGATGCTGGCCCAGACGATCGAGACGCGCGATCTCCTCATCCGGCACGGCATCGAGGTGCAGACCGTCACCTGTGGCGGGACGGGCACGTACGCGATCTCCGGCGTCTATCCGGGCGTGACCGAACATCAAGCCGGTTCTTATGTCTACATGGATCCCGGCTATAATCGGCTGATACCGGCATTCCAGCTGGCGTTCAGCTTCCTCTGCACGGTGATCAGCCGCCCGACCGCCGACAAGGTGATCACCGACGGTGGCGGCCAATCGCTCGCGAACGATTACGGCACCCCGTTCGTGAAAGACCATCCCGAACTGGCCTGGCGCTACCACTCCGAGGAACACGGCTCGTTCTCCACGATCGATGGCGGGCACGCCGAATTGGCACTCGGCGAGCAGTTGCAGGTCTACCCCGGCCACTGCTGCTCCGCCGCGAACTTGCACGATCAGGTCTTCGCCATCCGCAACGGCCACGTCGAGGCGGTCTGGGCGGCGACGGCACGCGGGCGCTCGCAGTAGGTGCAGCCTGTGAATATCGTGGGCGCTGGCAGCGAATCAACATGGTGCCATTGAGGGTACGCGGAAGCAGGATACCATCGAGGCGCGGCGTTACTCGACCGGTTTCCGGGCAAGCAGGTAGCCGCGTTGGGTGGCGACCTCCTTCGGGATATATGGTTCGCGCTCCACACGCGCCTCGACCACGAACCCGACCGCTTCGAGCCAGCGCACAACATCGTCCGTGGCGAAGAAATGGAAGTCGAGATCGACCGCCTGGCCCCACCACTCGGCGAAATGCCGGACTTCGTCGCCGATGTGGTAGGAAAGCAGGAGCCGCCCCCCTGGCCGTAGGGCGCGGTAGAACTCGGCGAGCGCCCGCGGCACCGCCTCCGACGGTAGGTGAATGATCGAGTAGAAGGCGACGATGCCAGCCCACGCGCCACCTTCGACATCGAGGGCGAGCATCGACCCCGCCTGGAAGGTGAGGGCCGGGTGGAGTCGCCGCGCGGCGGACACCATCGCCGGGGAGAGGTCGATCCCCACAACCGGCACGCCAAAGCCGTGCAGATAGTTGGCGACGTGTCCGGGTCCACAGCCAATATCGGCGATCAGCCCCTGCCCATACCAGCTCGGCAAAGAGCCCGAGGAGCGCCCGGTCGAGCGGCTTGGCGGCGAGCTCGTCAACGAAGTGCGCGGCGTAATCGGCGGCCACGGCGTCATAACCGGCACAGGTCCTGGCCGTTTTGACGTCGTCGCCCTCGCGCAACGCGCCCGCCGCCCCCTGTTGATCACGCCCCATCTCCTCTCCCCCACGCGACAATGGCCCCAAAAACGTTTCGTGGGCCGCGGAGGCGACGTTGCCGCCCGCAACACGGCCAATGCTGGCAGCACTAGCACCGATCAGTTGGCCGCGCCATCATACAAGGGTCGTTGCCGTCGTGTTCGATGGAAGCGTGCTGCACAGAATGCCCGTCGTTACCGCGCCGCGCGAGCCTGGAGATACGCGAGACTCGCGGCGATCCGGCCATCGGCGTCGGCCGCGCCGCCGAACTCGAAGCAATGGATGATCGGTTGCCCAAGCTGGTCGAACGCATCGAGGATCGCCGGGAGGGGCAGGGTGCCGGCACCGAGAAATGTCGCGTCTCCCTCGGCGGTCATATCTTTCAGGTGCGACATCACGACGCGGTCGCCGAACCGGGCGATCGTGGCGGGGACATCCTCGTCATTGAGCGCGTAGTTGCCGATATCGACATTCGTCCCCAGCGCGGGCGACACGATCATGTCAAGCACACGCCCGATCTCGGCGACGCGGGCACCCGGCGCGCGCATGAAATTTTCCAGCGCCAGGACGAGGCCGCGCCCTGCGGCGTAGTCTACCGCTCGCTGCGCCCGCGCCCAGGCCGGATCGTCGGCAGCGCTCGGGGCTGGCCCCTGAAAGACGCGCAGCAGCGGCGAGCCGAGCGCAACGGCGTCGTCGATCTCTTGGCGCAATAGCACCTCATCCTCCGTGAAGAGCGGCGTGAAGGTCGCGAGGATCGCCCGCTGGCCCAGGGCCGCGCTCACCTCGCGTACCGCCGCGATGTCGCGTCCCTTATCCCGCCAGTAGTCGGGGCGGAACTCGACTCCGCCAGCCCCCAACCGTCGCGCGGCGGCGACAACCTCGGGCAAAGTCATCGTCCCCGCCACCAGAGCGTCGTGATACTGGATCATGGAAATCAATGCGGTGGTTCCGGTCACGGTAGTGCTCCTTTCCCAGCTATTGCTGCACGAGTCAACAGCGATACCGAACAACAAACCGCGGGTGCCTTGCCCGTTGTTATCTCGATCGATTCTGCGGCAAGCGCGACATCATCGCTCTGGAGCTAACGGCTTGACGTTCGCGGGGGCCATTGCTAACGTGCCGATACTAGCCATCAGACCTCATCATGTATGGGGGAAACTGGGTGGGGCGCGAGGGCGCTTCACCGCGCGATAGGAGAACAGCGGTGCCAAAACTGCGTTTCGCTCAGGCCGGAGTCTCGGCCCTGCACGCGAATATGTACCGGGAGACGCTGAGCCTGCTCGCCGATGAGATCGAACTCGTCGGCTTCTACGATCCCGACCCGGACGCCGTGCGCCCGAACCTCGGCCTTGCCCACGCCGCGCTGCCGTTCTACGACAGCGTTCCCGCCTTGATCGCCGGGGCGCGCCCGGACGCGATCCTTGTCTCGGCCCATTCCAGCGAGATGCCGGAGCTGATGGCGCAGGTTGCGGAAGCAGGCGTTCATCTCTGGGCCGAGAAGCCCGCCGCCGCCCATTCCCGCCAACTCGCGCCGGTCGCCGACGCAATCGCGCGCAACAATCTGCACTTCTCCTGCGGCTACTCCTGGCGTTTCCACCCGATCACCCAACTGCTCAAGGAGACGTATGATGCCGGGTTGCTCGGTAAGCCGTATTCGATCGAGTTTCGTTTCCTCACCTCCAGCATCAAGCAGCGCGACCCGCAGAATTGGCTCTTCGATCCCGCGCTGAGCGGCGGCGGGATCCTGAACTGGCTGGGCTGCCACTGGTTCGACCTGATGCGTTACATCACCGGATCTGAGGTCGCGAAAGTCGCGGCGATCGAGGCCAATGTCAGCGGCGATGCGCCAGCGGTCGAGGACGCGGCGACGGTCTCCCTCCAATTCACCAACGGGATGATCGGTAGCCTCCACACCGGTTACTTCACCCCCGGTGATGGCGAGGTGGGGATGGGTCTGCGCGGGGCCACCGGCTGGGCGAAGTGGGATGTCGCCGAACATCGTTGCCTGATCAGGAGCACCCATCCCGCCTGGACCTCGGCACCGCTACGGACCTTCGACCTCCCGCCCGCCCCGTTCCCCGGCTACGGCGCGGACGGGTTAGCGCTGATCAAAGCGTTCGCCGCCGCCATCCGGGGCGAAGGATCGACCCGCTACACGATCGATGACATGATCAAGGCGCTCCAGATTATCGAGGCCGCGCACGAATCCGCGCGGACCGGACGCACTATCACGCTGGCCTGAAACAGCCTCCACGGTCAGCTACACAGACTCTGTCCAGAAGAAGCGCCCTGCTCGGAGCGTTACCGAGCAGGGCGGAACTATGCAGCCCTCGGCTACCCGCGCCGAGCACCCGGTTAACGCACCGTATTGACCAGTCGGCCCAGCTTCTCGATCTCCGCCTCGACCAGATCGCCCGATTGCAAAAACCTTTGCGTCGTGACCCCTACCCCGCCAGGCGTCCCCATGCAGATCAGGTCACCCGGTTCCAGGGTGATGAACTGGGAGATGAACGCGATACTCTCGGGCACGTCGAAGATCATCTCCCCCGCCGCCGAGTGCTGGCGCAGTTCGCCGTTCACCTTCAGCGACATCTCCAGCGCCTTCGGATCGCCGATCTCGTCGCGCGTCACTAGGAACGGGCCGAGCGCGGCGAAGGTATCGCACCACTTGCCGTTCAACCAGTCGAAGAAGTCATCCATCGGGCGGGTCGAGCGACCCTGGGCGATCGTCAGTTCGCGCGCCGAGATGTCGTTGAAGACGGCGTACCCGGCGATATACTCTTCGGCCTCGGCGAGCGGGATCGCCTTGCCGCGCTTCCCGATGATCGCCGCGATCTCCAACTCGTAATCGACCTTATTCGAGATCGAGGGGATCTCGATCGCCTCACCGGTGCCGATGATCGAGGTGCGTGGCTTGATGAAGAAGCGCGGCGTGATCTTTGCCTTGTCCACCCGCGCCCCGCCGCCCTCGGTGAGGTGCGACTGGTAATTCCCGGCCAGCAGCAGCAACGTCGGCGGCTGCGGGATGACCGGCCCCAGGTCGGCTCCGTCCAATGCCACGCCGGACGCATCGGCTCCCGCCTGCGCCGCGACTCGCCCGGCGATCGCCAGACCATCTTCCAGCGTCAGCAGGCCCACGATGTCTGCGGGCAACGTCTCGCCGAGCGACGCCGCGCCTTCCGCCAGATCGACGATCCGCTCGCCGACGACCACC
>DATCMP010000392.1:0-9864 GCA_036563365.1 Thermomicrobiales bacterium | reverse complement strand
CGACCGGTGGGATCAGCCAGCCGTCGATCTCGTGCTCGTCGCCGCCCCGGAAGCGCAAGCGCTCGGGCGGGCTGATCGTCTTGCCCGCCAGGAACGGGCCGTTAAAATCGGTCAATCGCCGTTCGGCGCTCCCATCGGCGGCGGCCGCGAAGAGCTCGGCGGGTCGCGCGCCATCGGTCGCGCAGAAGACGATCGGGCTGTCAGCCCCCGCCCCGACCGCCGCCGCGACGAGCGCCCGTTCCCCGGCGATAATCGGCGTTGGCGTTCCACCGGCTACCGGCACACGATAGAGCGACTGATTGCCCCCATCGCCGACCAGGAAGAGCAGCGCCGCCCCATCGGCTGTCCAGATCGGTCGTGCCGTGCCCCCCGGCAGCGTCTGATCGGACATCGGGGGGCTGTTGGCATCGCGATCGAAGTCCGGTGCCACGACATGCGCCCGCCCCGGCCCCGTGGCATCGACGGTCCAGAGGCGGGTCGTCGCGAAGGGTCGCTCGGCCTCAGCAGTGGCGAAGTAGGCGATCGTCGCGCCATCGGGCGACCACGCCGGGCCGGAGGCCGAGCCATCGCTGCCGGTCAGCTTGCGCGGCGCAGCGTTCCCATCGGTCGCGACGGTCCAGATATCCGCGCGTAACGTGCGGTCGGCATCCGGCTCGCGATAGGAGACGAACGCGAGCCACGCGCCATCCGGCGACCACACCGGCTGATCATCGTCCCAGTCGCCGCCGGTCAGTTGCCGCGCCTCGGCGGGCTGGCCGTCGGCGGCGGCGGGGAGATCGAGGACGAAGAGGTGGCGGCGGCTCTCCAGCGACGCCTTACCGTGGATGAAGCCACGGCCATCGGATTTGTAACGCAGGCGTTCGATCCGCAACGGTTCGCCCGCCTTCGCGTCCTCCTTGTTCTCCGCGACCCCTTCTTCGGCCTTGACGGTCGCCGCGAACGCCAGTCGCCGCCCATCGGGCGACCAGACCGCCTCGCCCGCCCCATCTTCGCGCGTAGTGAGTTGGCGCGCCTCGCCCCCGGCGAGATCGATGATGTAAAGCTGCGGTTTCCCGCCGCGCGTCGAGAGGAAGACCAGTTGCCGCCCATCGGGCGACCAACGCGGCGCGGTATCGGCTTTCCCGCCGCTCGTCAGCGGGCGCGCCTTGCCCGCGCCATCTGTCGCGACGAGCCAGATCCGCGAGCGGTAGTCGTCGGCGTCGGCATCGATCGTCGTCACCACGAAGGCGACCTGGCTACCGTCCGGCGATACCTGCGGGTCGCCGACGAACCGGAGCGCGAAGAGATCCTGCGCGGTGATCAAATGCTCCTCAGGAACGGGCATCGAGTTCTCCTTCAGGTAAGGTCGAGGATACGTAAGGAAACTATGGGCGAGATCGCCGCGCCAGCAGCCGGTAGCACGGGGCCACGCGGCAAGGGCATACTAGCACGCGGATGCGCGATGACCAGCGGAGGGCGAGCGACGAGGAGCGACAGGGAGCGACGGCGGATGCAGATCGACTATTTGGTGCTGGCCGACGCGGTCGCGGCGGTCGGGGGAAACATTATATCCACGGCGGTGGATGGGATACCCTCTTCAGCCGCACCTTCCCCTTCGTCCACGCCACGCTCGGCGTCGCCATCCGTCTCCGCGTCCCCTGGAGTGAAACGGGACGTCCGGCAACCTTCACCCTCGATGTCCTCGACGCCGATGGGCATACGATCCTGCCCGACCCACCGGGGACGATCCACGGGACGCTCGACGTGGGCCGACCGTCGCACCTGTTCGAAGGCGATGACCAGGTGATCCCGCTGGCCCTCTCGATCAACAACCTGCGCTTCACCGGTCCCGGCCTCTACGTCGTGATCTGCCACCTCGATGGCGAGGCGATGGCGCGTGCGCCGTTCCGGGTGATGCAGGCACAGGGAACGCCTCCCAGCCAACCGCAAGACTAGGATCGTCCCGCACTCAGCCTTGCTCGAAGGCGATATCCTGCGCACCCTCCCAGACGATCGTCTTGCCCATCTCGGCCAACTGTTCGCGCCCCTCGACGATCGTCAGGAAATGGTTGCCGGCCAGTTGACCCATCTTCGAGGCGAAGAGGGTCGGGCCATAGGGGAAGAGGAGCTCCGTCTCGCTGAAGCCGCCGGGATAGAGCAACAATTCGCCGGGCGCGGGGTGGCTGGTGTGGTTCTCGAAGCCGACCCCGACCCGGAAATCGCCGAGCGGGATCCACGCCGACTCGCCGCTCCAGCGCGCCTGGATGATCTTGTTGCGGAATGGGAGCAGCGAGATGAAAGCGGCGCAGGTCAGCGGAGCCGCCTGTTCTTCGAGCCGCGCGGTGTAAACGAAGCGCCCGACGGTGATCCGAATCGTATTCACGAGTATCCCCCTAACGTGTCGCCATCCTCGCGCGTGTCGCCATCCTGACGAGCGTTGCGGTGAAGAGGATACCCGATCGCGCGCGCCACCGTGCCTCAACCCGATCTCGACCACCCGCTGGTATACCGACATACATGATGATCGCAGCCTACCATCGCGGCGCGTAGGGCTGGCCGAGCGGGAGGGGGCGGGGTGATAGGGATCACGGAGATCGCGCAGACCAGCGAGGCCACGCACGACATGGTGACGGGCCTCGGTAATAGCCTCGCCCTGCTCACCGCGCTCAACGAGCGCCTGCCCAACGTCGCGGCGGGGCAATCGTCGCTGGCGTTGCTCCAGATCGATCTCGATCGTTTCGCGGGCTACGACACGCGGTTCGGGCCGGGCGGTGGCGAGGCGTTCCTGGCGGGCTACGCCGCGCTACTCCGCGCCTTCGCGGAGCAGTTGGCGACGAATGAGGAAGGCCCGCCGGGCGGTCAAGCCTTCCGGGTCGGGCCGAATGAGTTCGCCCTGATCCTCCCCGGCGTCGGGCGACTCGGCGCGCGACGCGCGGCGGCGGCGCTCCTCGCCGGAGGGGAGACGGTGCAGGTCACACTCAGTATCGGCATCGGTGTCGCCGAGCCGACCGCCGCGGACATCGGCGGGTTGCTGCTGGCCGCGGACGGTGCCCTGCGCGCGGTCAAGGCGCGCGGCGGTGGCCGCGCCCGGTTGTTGCTCGCCCCACCACCCGACGCGCTCGGGGCGCTCGGCGTTGTCGAGTGGCTGGCGCGGCGGGCGATCGACATGCAACGGACCCTCGACGAGGCGACCCAACTCGCCCTGACCGACCCGCTCACCGGCCTGCCCAATCAGCGCGCCCTCGATCTCTTCCTCACGACCGAGCTACCGCGCGCGCGGCGAAATCAGTATCCGTTGGCCCTGCTGCTGATCGACGGTGACAGCCTGCGCGAATATAACTCGCGCCACGGTTATGCGGCGGGCGACGAGTGGATCCGGGCACTGGGCGCGACGCTCGCGCGCGAGACCCGCGCCAGCGATCTGGCGATCCGTTGGCGCAAGGGCGACGAGTTCATCGTCGTCCTGCCCGAGACGACGGCCGCGGCGGCGGCGGAAGTCGCCGAGCGGATCCGTCTCGCGATCCCGAACACCGCGGCGAGCCTCCCCGCCACCGCGACGATCTCCGTCGGGATCGCGACCTTCCCCGCCGATGGCGAGACGCGCGACGAACTGGTCCAGCAGGCCGAGGTGGCAAACCGCCGCGCGAAGCAGCTGGGCAAAAATCGCGTCGCCTTCGTCCGTGATGCCGAGCAGGCGGAGTAACATCGCTCGCTGCCTGATGACCATTCCACAACCACGCACTATCGCACGCCAACAGATCGAAAACCGGCAGTCTTCCTCACGCCGCATCGCACAGCCCGTATCGGCGCTACTACATGAATGCGGCTTTTGCCGTGATACCATCCCAGCCCACGAAGGTGGGCTTCGTGGCGGCGTGAGCCGTCCTTGAGGCGCGGCTTTAGCCGCCTGCCAATGTCGGCAACGCCTCATCCATTAACCCGGCCCTCCACATAAACCTCCTGGCAACTCCACCGCCGATTTCGCATACTGATACGGAGCGAACCGGCACGTCAAGGAGGCGCAGGATGACGGGTGAGGCACAGGTGCTACCACAGGACGCGCTACGCGCTCCGGCGTGGCCCCCCAACGACACCGAAGAAAGCGTCTTGGGCTCTCCGCTGCACCAGACGACGATCACGAACCTGCGCTTGGGACTCAACGAAGCGGCGCGGATCGGCCTCATGAGCGATCAGGTTGCCCCCTGGCAAACGTTCAGCCAGACCGCGCTGATCGGCTGCCGTCGCCCCGAAGGCTCGCTCTACCGCACCTATCCCGATGTCTTCGTCAATCGCGGCCCGCTCGATCGGCAGCGCGGCTCAACCGTCATCGCCACCGACGGCCCACCGCTGCTGATCATCGAGGTCTTGAGCGAGGCCACCTACGAGGCGGACGGCGACCTCGATCGCGGGAAAGGCTGGAGCTACGCCGATGCCGGGGTGCGCGAATACCTGATCTTCGATCAGACCGGGCGCTTCGGAGCGAACAAGATTCGCGCCTGGCAACTCGCCAACGGGCGTTACCAGCCCTGGCTCCCCGAGGCCGACGGTCGCTGGCACAGCGCGACGATCGGTGTCGCCTTCGCCCTGGAAGACGAGGAGATCATCGTCTACACCAGCGATGGGCGGCGGATGTTGCGCGAGGGCGAGGTCGAAAGCGAGCGTCGTCGCCTACAAGCAGAACTGGCGGTGCAGCAGACGGAGATCGAGCGCCTGCGCCGACTCCTCGGCGAACGCACGGAATAAGCGCACGCCCGACCCTATCGGCCACGGATCACCAATCATTCGCATGATCAACCGCCCACAATGCCGGGTTGAGTACCCGCGCACGGCCTGCTATCGTAGCGACCACGATGGTGACGATCGTGCCGCCCCGCCAACTGTATGGGGGTCGGGACAATGCGCCGGCGAAACGCAGCGGGCGACATGCCGGGAGCGCGACACACCGCGGTGTCGGCGACCACGGATGGAGAGGGTGATGACCATACGCTGGGACGAACGGTACGCGCGCCGCGCACAAGGGCTGACCGGCTCGGCGATCCGGGAATTGCTGAAACTGACCGAGCGGCCGGACTTCATCTCGCTCGCGGGCGGGCTCCCCGCGCCCGAATCGTTCCCGGTCGCCGCGATCGCCGCCGCCGCGCAAGCGATCCTGCACGATCGTGGCGCACAGGCACTCCAATATGGCGCGACCGAGGGTTATCGGCCCCTGCGAGAATTGATCGCGCGGCGGCTCAGCAACGACGCCGTCACCCTCACCGCCGAGAATATCCTGATCACCTCCGGGTCGCAGCAGGCGCTCGATCTCCTCGGCAAGGTCTTCCTCGACAGCGGCGACCGCGTGCTGGTGGAATCACCGACGTATCTAGCGGCGCTACAAGCCTGGAACAGCTACGAGGTCGGCTATCTCGAAGCGCCGATGGACGACGCGGGCCTCGACCCCGACGCGCTCGAAGAGCAGTTACGCCAGCATCCTAAATTCCTCTACTGCGTGCCGAGCTTCCAGAACCCGACCGGCGTCACCCTGTCGCTCGAACGCCGCCATCAGCTGATCGGCCTCGCGGCGGAGCATGGCGTGCCGATCGTCGAGGATGACCCCTATGGCGCGCTCCGTTTCGAAGGCACGGCGCTGCCCACCCTGCTCACCCTCGCGGGGAATACCGAGAACGGGACGACGGGGCGCGACCTAGCCGAGGTCATCTACCTCAGCACCTTCTCGAAGACGCTGGCCCCCGGCCTGCGGGTCGGCTGGGTCGCCGCCCCGACCGCGATCATCGCGCGCCTGGCGCTGGCGAAACAGGGCACCGATCTCCACACCGGCACCCTCGACCAGTTCATCATCTATGCACTGCTGGCAGGTGGGCAGATCGAGGCCGGGATCGGGGCGATCGTCGCGCGCTATCGCGAGCGGCGGGATGTGATGCTGGCGGCGCTGACCGAGCATTTCCCGAAGACCGCACGCTGGACCCACCCCAACGGCGGGATGTTCCTCTGGGTGACGCTGCCGGACGGTGCCGATGCCACCGAAATCCTCCTCGCGGCGATCGAGCAGGGCGTGGCCTTCGTCCCGGGCTCCGCGTTCTTCCCGAACGGCGGCGGCGCGAACACGATGCGCCTCAACTTCTCGAACGCCTCCCCGGAGCGGATCGTCGAGGGGATCGCCCGCCTCGGCGCAGTGTTGCGGGAGTATTGAGGGGAGGGGACGGACCTCTCCCCCGGCCCCTCCCCGACGCGGGGAGGGGTGACTCGTTAAGGCGCAGTGCTCTTTAGTTGGACACAGCAGTTGAAGCGCAAACAGAGGCGGATCGGCAGTACATCACGAGGAATCTGCTCGCGCTCACAGCAATCCTAGTCCACTTCAGTGGACTTTGTGGCCGCAGCCCCTAGCCGGGGTTTCAACCCCGGTCTGGTCCGCAACAGCAATGCATCGACTATTGCTACCACCACCACAAACACAAACGGGCGGGGCTTTCGCCCCGCCCGTTCTCTTGTGCTGCTACCTACATTGCGCGTTATGGGCGCGGGCCACGCGGACCACGATCGCCGCCATCGGGACCGTTCGGGCGCGGCCCGCGATCACCGCCGCCGCCGAAGCCGCCGGGGCGGGGGCCACGATCGCCGCCGAAGTTACCGGGGCCACCCGGACGCGGGCCGCGATCGCCACCGCTGAACCCGCCACCGCCGCCGCCACCACCGAAGCCACCGCCGCGCGGCCCGCCACCGGGACCGCCGGGGCCGCGCTGACCACCCGGATTGCGCTCCGGGATCTCGCCGGTGAGGGCCGCGCGCCGCGACAGGCTCACCTTGCCGGTGCCGGAGTCGACATCGATCACCATCACGGTGATCTCATCGCCCTCGGCGACCACATCCTCGACACGCTCGACGCGCGCCTCGGCCAACTCGGAGACGTGGACCAGGCCGTCCTTGCCGGGGAACATCTCGACGAAGGCCCCATACGGCATGATCCGCACGACCTTGCCGGTATAGATGTCGCCGATCTTCGCCTCGCGGGTCAGACCCTCGACCTGGGCCATCGCGCGCTTGACGCCCTTCGGATCGACGCCCGAAACCGAGACGGTGCCGTCTTCCTGCACGTCGATCTTGGTGCCGGTCTCCTCCTGGATCCCGCGAATCGTCTTACCACCGGGTCCGATCAGCGCGCCGATCTTCTCGGTGTTGATCTTCACCCGCTCGACACGCGGCGCGAACTCCGACAGTTCGGCGCTTGGCTCGCTGATCGTCTCCAGCATCTTGCGGAGGATGAACAGGCGACCGTCACGCGCCTGGGAGAGCGCCTTCCGCATCAAGTCGAAGGTGAGCCCCTTGACCTTGATGTCCATCTGGATCGCGGTGATCCCCTCCGCGGTCCCCGCGACCTTGAAGTCCATATCGCCGATATGGTCTTCGAGCCCCTGGATGTCCGTCAGGATCTGGTAACCGCTCTGGACACCGTCCTCGCCGGTCATCAGGCCCATCGCCACCCCGGCGACCGGCGCTTTCAACGGCACCCCGGCATTGAGCAGCGCCATCGTGCTGCCGCAGACGGAGCCCATCGAGGTCGAGCCGTTCGAAGAAACCGCCTCGGAAACGACGCGGATGGTGTAGGGGAAGACACCCTCATCGGGCAGCATCCGCACCAGGGCGCGCTCGGCGAGCGCCCCGTGGCCGATCTCGCGGCGACCGGTGCTGCGGAGCGGCTTTGCCTCGCCGGTGCTGTACGGCGGGAAGTTGTAATGATGGATGTACTTCTTCGTCTCGGTCGGGCTGATCGAGTCGAGTCGCTGGGCATCCCCCGGCGAGCCGAGGGTCGCGACGGAGAGGATCTGCGTCTGCCCGCGGGTGAAAATCGCCGAGCCGTGGGCACGCGGCAGATAGCCGACCTCGGTCCAGATCGGCCGAACCTCGGTCGGGCCGCGACCATCCGGGCGCTCGCCGCGCTCCAGGATCGCGTTCCGCACGGCCTGCGTCTCGATCTCCTCGAAGGCGTTGGCGACGGCCTTGGCCCGCGCCGCCTTCTCGCCGCCGTCCAGCCCCTCGGTCAGCGCGGCGACCACCTCGTTGCGGAGGCCGCTCACCCCGGCGCGACGCCCCGCCTTGTCGGGGTTGAAGAGCACCCCTTCCAGGCGATCGCCGAGCCACGCCAAAACCTCGCCTTCGGTCTCCTCGTCGCGCACGGGCGGCGTGAAGGTCTTCTTCTCGCGACCGACGAGGGCGCGCAAGTCATGCTGGAGTTGCAGGATCGGCTGAATCTCGCGGTGGGCGAGTTCCAGCGCCTCGACCATCTGATCCTCGGTGATCTGCTCGCCGTTCCCCTCGACCATCACGATCGCGTCGCGGGAACCCGCCACGACGAGGTCGAGCTTGCTCTCGCTCATCTGCTCTTCGCGCGGATTGACGACGAGCTGGCCGCCGATCAGGCCGATCCGCACCGCCGCAACCGGGCCGTCGAACGGGATATTGCTGATCGTCAGCGCCGTCGAGGTGCCGATCAGCGCCAGGATGTCGGGGGCGTTCTCCTGATCGGCGGAGAGAACGGTGTTGATGATCTGCGTCTCGTTCTTGAACCCTTTCGGGAACAAGGGGCGGATCGTGCGGTCGGTGACGCGGGCGGCGAGGATCGCATTCTCGGTCGGACGACCTTCGCGTTTGATGAACCCGCCGGGGATTTTGCCGGCGGCGTACATCCGCTCTTCGTATTCGACGGTCAACGGGAAGAAGTCGAGCCCTTCCCGGAGGCCACCGCTCACTGCGGTGGAGAGGACGATCGAATCGCCGTAGCGCACGGTCACGGCACCATCGGCCTGCTCGGCGATCTTGCCGGTTTCGATCGTCAGAGTACGACCCGCGAGGGTCATGCTGACTCGTTGGACATTCACAGAGGGATCCTCCTAAGAGAGTAGACGGTAGTCCGTAGTCCGTAGAAAGGTCCGCTATTCGCACGGTGCATTACCACCATCGCTCAGCTACCACGGACCACGGACTACCGGCTGCCATTCGTGCCGCGATGTGGAGGGCATAGGGACTGGACTCTGGCGACCAACACGGCGCATTCGACGCGCCCGCTGCTGACCGGCAGGCTCCAATTCCTAAACCCGCATCGCGGCGATATGTTGGCGATGGCGAGACGCTACCCATCACCCATGGATCAGACGCGCTCGATACCTCCTTTCACCGCTACGATTCGCGACGCCGCATGCCGGGGTACGGGCGCGCAATCACGCAAACGTTAATAGTATAACGGGAAAAACCCAGGGGGAGTACCCCTGGGTTGATCGTAGATGTGGCGTAGACCCGCGCTCCCGAATCGGACGTCGCTCAGCGGCGCAGCCCGAGGCGGTCGATCGTGGTCCGGTAGCGCTCGACATCCTTCTTCTGCAAGTAGGCCAGCAGCCGACGCCGCCGACCAACAAGCATGAATAGGCCCCGGCGCGAGTGGTGATCGTGCTTATGCTCCCGCAGGTGCTCGGTCAACTGCAAGATCCGGGTCGTCAAGAGCGCGATCTGGACCTCCGGCGAGCCGGTGTCGGTATCGTGAACCCGGAACCCCTCGATCAGGCCATCTTTTTCAGTCTTCTGCAGTGCCATTCGGCGTCCGCCCTCCCCATCTGCCGCGTCCGAGCGCCGGACAAGCGGCAACGCTGCCGCAATCGCGTGATAACGCGGCATTGTAGCACGCGCCACGGTCGAGGGACAAGTTCGGCGCTGATGGTGGGCGAGTTTATACGTGCAGTGGGCAGGCGGCTGAATCGCCCAGAGATACGGTATTGGGTGTCAAGCGGCCGCCTGCGTGGCGGACTGGTCGGCGAGGGGGGCGTGGGGTTGTTGTTGTTGTTGTCGATGGTCCGGGGCGAACTGCTGCTGCTTGGTGGCGAGCGCCCAGGCGAGGTG
>DATCMP010000387.1:0-1935 GCA_036563365.1 Thermomicrobiales bacterium | reverse complement strand
GATCAGCGGCGTCAGCCCCTCGCCGAGCGAGCGGGCATCCTCGCGCGCCACCGGGAGTACCGCCTCGTAGCGCCAGAGTGTCCGATCCTCGGTGGCGATCGTTTCCGATGCGATTGCGTTCGGGCCGTCGAGGGCCAACGCTCCGCCACAGGCCGGGCAACGCCAGATCGGCGCATCGAGCGATTCACGGTGCTGGCATTGTTCGCAGACGTAGGTCCAAGTGGTCATCGCGCCTCCGGGATAATGGGCTAGTAAGCTACTGGTCGCAATCTCTAGCAAACGCTGCCGTTGTACGGCTAGGGTCAAGGCATCATGATACATACTCGGATAGGCAATGTTACCGCCTCCTGAGTGTTGAGGCTGCGGTAGACGGACTGCTCTTGCGGGATGGTGAGGCTAGCGAGGCAGAGGTTCGAGAGACGCGTTTGTCCGACGGTGCGGAAGGGCGTATGCAGTTGGCTCCTGCACGAAAAGATACGCGGTTGCTGGTTGCCGGAGCGTGATTTTCGAGTGCAAATCTATCGTCGCTCGACTGTTACTGTGCTCACCCTTGCGTCTCTGTATTCGCTGTGTTCTCTACGTGCTCCGTGGCCCAACCCCCGGACTTCTGCGCTCAACCCTTCCGCAGCTCCAGCTTGGCGATCGCCGCGCGGTGGACCTCGTCGGGGCCGTCGGCGAGGCGCAGCGTGCGCTGGTTCGCCCAGGCTTGCGCCAGGAAAAAATCGTCGGAGACACCCGCGCCGCCGTGGGCCTGGATGGCGCGATCGATGACCCGCAGGGCGACGTTCGGCGCGACGACCTTGATCATCGCGATCTCGGCGCGGGCCTCTTTGTTGCCGACCGTGTCCATCATGTAGGCCGCCTTGAGGGTCAGATAGCGGGCCTGATCGATCTCGATCCGCGAGTCGGCGATCCACTCGCCGATCACCCCCTGCTCGGCCAATGGCTTGCCAAAAGCCACCCGCTCCTTGACGCGCCGGACGAGCGCTTCCAGGGCGCGCTCGGCGATCCCGATCGAGCGCATACAGTGGTGGATCCGACCCGGCCCGAGACGACCCTGGGCGATGGCGAAGCCCTTCCCTTCACCCCAGAGGATGTTGTCGGCGGGGACGTGGACGTTATGGAAGGCGATCTCGCCGTGTCCGTGCGGCGCATCGTCGTAGCCGAAGACCGGCAACGTGCGCTCGATAACGACACCGGGCGTGTCGAGCGGGACGAGGATCATCGACTGCTGCTCGTGGCGCGCCGCGCCAGGATTCGTGCGACCCATCACGATCGCGATTTTGCAGCGCGGGTCGCCCGCGCCCGAACTCCACCACTTCCGCCCGTTGAGGACGTATTCGTCGTCGTCGCGGACGATATTCATGCGGATGTTGGTGGCGTCGGATGACGCGACCTCCGGCTCGGTCATGCAGAAGGAGGAGCGGATCTCACCGGCGAGCAGAGGATCGAGCCAGGCGGCGCGTTGCTCCGGCGTGCCGTACCGGACCAACACCTCCATGTTGCCGGTGTCGGGCGCGGCGCAGTTGAAGACCTCCGGCGCGATCGGCGAGCGCCCCATGATCTCCGCGAGCGGGGCATACTCCAGGTTGGTGAGGCCCGCGCCGTACTCCGATTCCGGCAGGAAGAGGTTCCAGAGACCCGCCTCGCGGGCCTGCGCTTTGAGTTCTTCCATGATCGGTGGGATCTGCCAGCGCGTCGCCCCTTCGCCCAACTGCCGCAGATAGACCGACTCGTTCGGGTAGACGAAACGCCGCATGAAGTCGTTCAGCCGCCCTTGCAACTCGACAACTTTCGGCGAGTACGCGAAGTCCATCCTGCTCTCTCCCTAACGAGCGGTCTTCATGTGGTGCGGATATATCTCTAGTTGGTCGCCGACGCCCAGGCGGGCGTCGGCGACCACACGGTTATGGCCTAACGGCGAGGATGTCGGCC
>DATCMP010000380.1:0-5356 GCA_036563365.1 Thermomicrobiales bacterium | reverse complement strand
CTCAGGACCCGGCGGTTCGATCCCGCGGGGGTCTGATCGACGCCGGGGATTTTCAGCAGGCCATCAACCCCACCGACCGAATCCAGGCCAAGCTTGAAGAGGAGGTAGAAGTCGGGCTGGCCGGTCACCAGCGCCTCCGGCGTGATCGATTTATACCCGCTCACCCCCGCCGCCGTGCCCGCGTCGATACCACCGGCCGCCTCGATGATCGCCTGCGCGGGCGCGCCCTTGCCGCTGATCTGCTGCACCTGATTCCCGCGCACGTTGAGGAACATCACACGCGGGCGTGTCGTCGCCTTCGCCGCCAGGGCCACCGCCGCATCGATCTCGGCCTGCGTCGCACTCGCCAGCTGCTCGCCAGCCGCGGGGACGCCGAGCGCACCGGCAACCGCGCGGATCTTCTGTCCCGGTGCTTCCAGCGTGGTGGGGCTGGCGATGATCACCACCGGCACCCCGGCACCACGCAACTGCTCCAGGACCTCGGGCGGTCCGGCGCTCTCGCCGCCGATCAGCAGCGTCGGCTTCTGCGCCAAAATCCCTTCCGCCGCCAGGGTCCGCATGTAGCCGATCTTCGGCGCTTTCTGGGCCTCGGGTGGGTACGTCACGCTGGTATCGGTGGCGATGACGCTGCCGCTCATCCCGAGTGCCCAAATGATCTCCGCGACATCGCCGGTCAGCGCGATCGTGCGGCTCACGTCGGTGATCGTCACCGAGCGGCCATCCTTGTCCTTGACCGTCACCGGCAACTGGGGACGTGGCGCAGCGGCGGCCGGTGTACTCCCGGCGGTACCGACCCGCGTCGCGGTGCCAGCGGTGGTCGTCGTGCCGCTACGGGTCGCGGTGCCGCCAGCGGGCGCGGTGGCGGCACGAGTGGTCGCCTGCGCCGTCGGCACACTCGTCGCGCCAGCCGCCGTCGTTGTGGCTGGGGCAGCTGTCTGCGGTGCGGTACTACCGCACGCGGCGAGGAGGAACACGGTGAGGAAGCAGAGTGACATCAGTTTGAAGTGAGGGCGCAGCACTGCGCGTATCCTTTCCACATCGAAGTTATGCGGACACTTGGTGAGGGCGGCTGCATCGCCGCCTCCGCTGCAAAATGTCCGCTATCAGTTGGCGCGGGCGTTACCAGCGACCGGCAGACACAGACGCCGTTGCCGGTACGCCGCCGAGCGCGGTGAGAATATCCCGGATATCGGTCGCGATGCAGGTGAAGATCGGCACGTCACGCGCGGTGAAGGCGCTGGAAACGGAGCCGCGCAACTCCTCGACGCAATCCATGAAATCTTCGGCGAAATCGGACTCGAACGCGACGACAAATTCCTGATCGTCCAGCCCGAACGAATAGGTCGTGTTGATCTTGACGGTCGGGTAGCGGTGACCGATCTTGATATGCTCGCGCATCACGGTATTGCGCGTCTCGAATGGCTCCGAATACCACTCGCGCTTCTTGTCGAGCGGATAGACGAAGAGGTATTTCTTCCCTTCCGGCAGGATCGTCAGGCGTGTCCCCTCTTGCCCCTCGTGGACATGATCGCGCACATATTGGGAGTGCTTCGTCATCGCCAGATAGGAATAGGAGATGTTTAGCCAGGCACCGAACGCGGTGTTGTAGATCCGCGAGAGGAGCGCACTCTGCTGCTCCAACGTCTCACTGACCGACCAGAGCATAAAGTCGGTGCCGTGATGCATCCCGATCAGATTATAGGAACGCAGCACCAGGAATTCCGGTACGGCGTCCGAGATTACCTGAGCGAATTCCGCCTTCGCCGCCTCGCGCTCCTCGGCGGACAGACGACGCCACGCCGGATCGAGGGTGAAGAACGTGTATTTCACCACCTGACGCGGCTCGCGCGGGGCGCGACCGAGCCGGATCTGCAAACCTTCGTCGACGACTTTCTCGGTGCTGTCGCTCATCTGCTCCTCGCTCGTCTTTCGCATGATCGTCGTTCAGCGACTAACCGGCGTCGGCTGCGGCAGGGTCACGGACTGGCCGCCACCCGCAACACCCCGTTGCGGATCGTTCTCGGTGACGATCGCCGCTAGATTGCGGATGAAGCCGGGGGTTGCATTCGGCATCGCCGTCCGCTCGAGATGCATCCCCAACTCTTCGGCCTTCTGTTTCGCCTCGTAGTCGATGTCGAAGAGGACTTCGAGGTGCTCGGCAACGAAGCCGATCGGCACCTGCAAGACCGTTGTGACGCCCTCCGCGTGCAACGTTTCGAGATAATCGAGGATATCGGGGCCGATCCACGGCTCGCCGGTGTTCCCGGCGCTCTGCCAGGCGAAACGCCAGTCATTCAGGCCCAGGCGCTCGGCCACGGCGGCGCTGCTCGCCAGCAACTGCGACTCGTACGGATCATCCCAGGTGCGGATCCGCTCGGGCAGGCTGTGGGCGCTGAACACGGTCAGGATCGCCCCCTGCTCCTCGGGCGAGAACTTCTCGCGCGCCGCGCGGATATGCTCGGCCATCAGGTCCAGATATTCAGGCTGGAGATGCCAGCTCTCAACCAGCGTGATCGCCTCGAAAGGATCGCCGAGCGCCGCTGCCCCCTCTTCGACCGCCTTGCGATAACCGCCGATACTAATCCGCGAGTAGTGCGGTGCCAGTGCTATGGCGATGATCTGTCGGATACCATCCTCCGCCATCTGCGCCAGCACGGCGGCGATATAGGGGTGCCAGTGCTTCATCCCGGCATAGACGCGGTATTGGCCGGGAACATCAGCGTTAAGCTCGGTTTCGAGCGCCGCGCGCGTCGCTTCCGTGATGTCGAGGAGCGGCGTCCGACCGCCGACCAACGCATAGCGATGCCGCAAGTGCGCCACCGACTCCGGCGACGGGACACGGCCACCGCGGATATGGGTGAAATAGGCTTCGACTTGATCGGGCGTCTCCGGCGTGCCATAGGCCATCAGCAGCACGCCGGTCGGTCCATCACCCTCCGCGAACAATTCCCCGGTCATTACCCCGTTCCTACCGTAAGCCAAAATTATTCGTACGCCGAGATGGTGCTGAGCAGCACTTCATTCATGAAGCGATCGATCCGCTCCGCGATCCGCATTACCTCGGCCACATCGCTCGCCTCGGTCACGGCGGGCATTTGCAGCGCGGTCCGCCAAAATGTCTGGCGGAAATACAGGAACGCCTGAAGCGTATCCCGCATCGCGATCCCCCCATCGCGCGCGACCTGCCCATACGTCGCCCCGACCTGCCGACCATCATCGAGAAAGCGGCTATTATCGCCCTGCCAGACGAGGTACTGGATCAGCAAACCGAGCAGGCGCTGGCCGAGTTCGCGCATCTGTTCCCCGACGGCAGCATCCATGAAATGCACGTGCCAGGCGTGTTGCGCCGGTCGCTGCTGCGGCAACGTCAGGACCGAGCCCCCCTCATGCCGCTTCGGCGCTGGTGCCGGACGGAGCGCCTGCACCGCCGCCGCCTCGAAGCGCCGATGCCCACCCTCCGTGCGCCGGACGGGGATCCGGCCGGCATCGGCCCACCGTCGCACCGTGGACGGCGCGACACCCAGTAGCTCGCTCGCCTCATGGAGCGTCAACCAGGTCGGCGAGATTATTGGGTTGTGTACTTCGGTTGGCGCTGCGGCCACCGTGGTGCCACGACTCTCATCCATAGCTTAAAGCTACCACGACTCTCCTGAATCAACCAGGGGCCAGGGGAAATCCACCTCGAAATCTATCGAATTACCATTGTGGCCGTAGATCGGTGGTGGTAGTGGAATGGTGGAGGGGCATAAAGCTCCTGACGGGAGAGGGCGAAGAGGATCACCCACCACGGCGGCACGCAACAGCCCGATGAGGTGACGGGGAGTGCGATCAGCCGCGCATATTGTCAGGTGCATTCGCAGCAGGCGTGCTCGGGTGGTACTATCCGGGACGTGATGCACCACTGTGCTGATCTGGGGGCACTAGGCCCGCGGAAGGGAGAGCTATGCGCGTCTCCGACATCCAAGACCTCTTCGATTACAACGCCTGGGCGAACGAGCGGCTCGTGACTGCGGCTGCCGCGCTTACGGCTGCGGAGTTCGCCGCCCCCACCCGCTTCCCGCGCGCGAGTCTGCGCGGGTGTTTCCTGCATATCCTGAACGCCGCCCGCTTCCATCTCGGGCAGTGGCAAGGCGGGCAGCCGCGAGCAGCGCTCACCGAGGGCGACTGCCCTGATGTAGCCTCCCTCGCGACGCAGATGGCGCGGGACGAAGCGATGCTGCGGGCGTTCTTGAAGACGCTGACCGACGCCGATCTGGATCAACTATGCACAATCTCGTTCGGGGACGACTATGACAGCGTGACCGCCCCGCTCTGGAAATTGATGGTCCACATCGTCAATCATGGCACGCAACATCGCAGCGACGCCGCGCAGATGCTCACCGAACTCGGCCATTCGCCTGGGGACCTCGACCTCATGGACAGCCTGCCGACAACCCCGAGCGGGGGATGAGGGCGGGGATCGAGGATCCGTGGCGTGCGTAGCCCTACGGAGGTTACGCCCACCCCATCCACCACAATCCCTACTTGTGGGCAAGGAAAAGCATGTCGGTATACGGTCGCCAGGAGCGCATCGGCAGCGCCACCGCGCGCAGACCGGCATCGTGTAAGGCACCGAGCGATTCGTCGGTGTCAAGGAAGTACAGCCCATGCCCTTGCGTCGGGCCGAGGGTCGTCATTAACCACTCCTGACCGCGCGTGATCGCATATTTCCAACGCGGGGTTCGCACCTGGCTCTTCCAGATCAGCACGCCGTCCGGGGCGAGCATCCGCGCGCACGAAGCGAGCAACGCCCGTTGCTCTTCCGGTGGGATCAAGTAGAAAACATCGGCGACGGTGATCGCCACGTATGGCCCACCGTCGAACGTCGTGGCGTCGGCGACGAAGAACTGCACGTTGCCCCGTACGCCGACCGTGCGCCGCGCCGCCTCAATCTTTTCCTCGGCGATGTCGATCCCCGTGACCTCGCGCCCGGGATTCCCCAGGGCCAGCAGATTCGAGACAAGCCCGTGGCCGCAGCCGAGGTCGAGAACCTTTCCGGTCAGTGGCGCGTGGCGTTCGAGGACGGCGAGATCGCTGAGGAAGGCACGCGCCCGCACGAACAAGCGCTCGGGCGACGGTGAGTCATCGTAGAGGGCCAGGGTGCGTTGCAACAACCCAGCGGAAGGGGCAGGTAGGGTCATCTCAACACCTCCAAGGTGAAACGTCGCGCATCGAAGCGGAAGCTCGCGCCATCCGCCGGGACGGTCACCAGATCGTACCGCCCGTCGCAGGCGAGAGGCGTCATCATCCAGCGGTCGCGCTGCGTGGAGCGCTGCACCAGTTCCAGATCGAAGACGACCACATGTTGTACACCCGG
>DATCMP010000557.1:0-4396 GCA_036563365.1 Thermomicrobiales bacterium | reverse complement strand
CGCGCGTCCTGGAATATGTTCACCTGCCCCGCGTGAGCCTGCGCCTCGTCGGCCTGTTGCTGCTGGCGGTCGGACTCCCGGCGCTGCTGGCGTGGCTCTGCACGCGCGCCCGGATCAGGCGCGAAGACGACATCCCCGCGGGGCGGCACCTCACGTTGGGCGCGGCAGTCTTCTCCGCGCTGGTCGGCACGGTCACATTCGCCGCGAGTTGGGGGGCGGGGCTCGCGCTGGCCGACCTCGCCAACGAGCCACCGCCGATGACGGCGAGCTTCCGGATCGCGCGGCGCATACTCGGTCGCACCGAATGGGCCTATATCCTCTCCTATGTCTTTCTCGTGGCGGCGGGGGCCATCCTGGGGGCGTTGTTCCTCGAATTGCTCCTGCCGCTGATCGTGCGCCGCTTCCGCACCTTGCGTATCCAATCATTGACCCTGACGCTCCTGGCCTTCGCCTTCTGCGAACTACTCGGGTTATTGGCCCCGACGCCGCCGGTCCCGATGCGGCACGTTCCGGTCACGGCTTTCCTCATCCTCGGCAGCGCGGCCTACGCCGTCACCACCGTCTGCGCCCGCGCGCTGGCCCTGCTCCTGATCCCTGCTGCTCGTGAGCGCCCGCAATGCAGTGAGAGCGGCGGGGGTGCCGAATCGAGCGCACCAACCGCGTAAACACACTATCAACGGTCCCCGGTCGCGCCTTCTTCGCCTGCGACGCGGCCCTTACCTCGCGGCGTTGCACCCGTCGCGCCTTGCCCAACCCCGGCACCGGGTCTATAGTGCGGCGGTTGCGCGCGGCACGCGCCGAGTTGCGGCGAAGGGGCGTGCGCCAGGCTAAGCTCAGACGACAAGGGGAGGGTACGATGCGGATTACCAGGGTCACGCCGTATCTGGTGCGCGCGAACGATGGCGGTGCGGCCGAACGACCGCGCGGGCGGAATTGGCTCTTCGTCGAGATCGAAACCGATACGGGGCTCACCGGTGTTGGCGAAGGTGGCGGTTGGCCGGAGGTCACGGCGCGCGGGATCGAAGAGATCACCCCGTTCCTGCTCGGGCAAGATCCGAGCCGGATCGAGCATATCTGGTACCTCATCTACGACGTGCTGCACGGGCATGGCCTGACCGGCGCGGTGCGCGGCGGCGTGCAGAGCGCGATCGACACGGCACTGTGGGACATCAAGGGCAAGGCGCTCGGTGTGCCGGTCTACGAACTGCTCGGCGGCATCTTCCACGAGCGGATCCGCGTCTACGGCCACGCCGATACGCCGGAGCAGGCACGCGCACTAATCGAGGCCGGGTACACCGCCTTCAAATGCCACCCCTCGGCGGAGACGATCGCGGCGCTGCGCGAGGCGGTCGGCTACGAGGTCGAGATCGGCTTGCACGGACACGGCGAGTTCACCGTCCACGCCGCCGTTCGCCTGGCCGGGGCCGCCGAGCACTATCGCCCCGCGTTCCTCGAGGAGCCGACACACCCGGACGAACTCGCCGCGCTGGTGGCGGTCGCGGCGAAGGTGACCGTGCCGCTGGCCGGTGGCGAACGACTCTTCCACAAGTGGTCGGTCAATGATCAGCTCAAGACCGGCGCGCTCGCCCTCCTGCAACCGGAGACGACCCGACTCGGCGGGATCACCGAGTTGAAAAAGGTTGCGGCGATGGCCGAGGCAGCGGGAATCCAGTACGCCCCGCACGATGGCTCGGTCGGCCCGATCATCGAATTGGCGAATATGCACGTCATGGCGGCGACGCCGAACGCGCGGTTCCTCGAACACCGCTACAAAGATGTCCCCTGGCGACACACCGTTGTGCGAGGGGCGATCGAACCGGTCGATGGCTACATGCCCCTGCCGATCACACCCGGCCTGGGGATCGAACTCGATCACGATGAGATGGCGAAATACGCCCTCTTGCCCCACGAGCGTTACGACTATCGCTTGCGGACCCCCGACCAGATGCGCCAGTGGTATTCGTGAGCAGTGGCGGCCTTTACGCGCCGGGGTCGCCGATTAAAATCGGCGCTAAGGGCTACGGCCACGAAATACCGATGAACGACACCATGCCCGCGTCCGCAGGTTGAGTTTGGTACTGGCATAGTGACTGCCGAGGTAGGCACCACCTCGACAACGGACCCAACCCGCGGAGGCGGGTTTCGTGGCCGCAGCCCTTAGCCGGGACTTGTCCCCTGCCGAGTCGGGGGGATTCAATCCCGGAATAGCGCCGTTAACTAACAATCCCGGAACAACACAACTTGAAGGAGGCAACCCCATGTCCACGAACACGTCTCCCCGCGTCTCCCCCGGAACCCTCGCCACGCTGCGCCAGGTCAGCACAGCGACGATCAGCGCACAACTGCTAAAGCGCGGCTTCGTGCAGATGTTCCTGCACGGGCTGATACCCCTCCGGCCCGATCTGCGGATGGCGGGGCAGGCCGTCACCCTGCGCTTCATCCCGGCGCGCGAAGACCTGGCGCGCGACGAGCAGATGGCGAGCGGCGACTTCAACAACCTCACCAACAAGCAGCGGATCGCGGTCGAGACGGTCGGACAAGACGAGGTGCTGGTGATCGACGCTCGTAGCGACACTCGCGCGGCCACCCTCGGCAATATCCTGGTGGGGCGGATCAAGGCGCGCGGCGCGGCGGGGATCGTCACCGATGGCGCGTTCCGCGACAGTCCGGGGATCAAGGAGATCGAGCTACCGACCTATGCGCGCGGGCAAAACCCGAACATCTCCTTCACCGTCCACTACGCCGCCGACATCAACGTGCCGATCGCCTGCGCCGGCGTCGCCGTCATCCCGGGCGATGTGATCGTCGGCGACGCCGAAGGGGTAATCGTGATCCCCGCCGCCATCGCCGACGAGGTCGCGCGCGACGGCCTGGAGCAGGAAACGAAGGAAGAGTTCATTTACAGCAAGATCGTCGGTGGGGCGAGCATCGTCGGCACCTACCCGCCGAACGAAGCGACCCTCGCCGAATACGCCGCCTGGAAGAAAGCGCGGGGGTAGAAGAACGGGAGAACGCCGAGACGCCGAGCAAGAAAGGGCGTCGCAGAGAAGGAACGGGGAAAACCTTATCCTCTCTGCGAACTCCTTCTTGCTCGGCGTCTCGGCGTTCTCCCGTCCCAGCTTAGATCAGGTGCAGGGCTTCCTGGCGGCCATCGAGCCAGTGCATCGTGCCACCGCTGAGGATCGCGTCTTCTTCGAGGGCCATGCGGACCGGTTGTCCGCCCCACTCCGGGACCGGATAGGTGACGTTCAACTCGATCGAGTAGCATGTCTCATCGAACAGTTCGTAGTCGCCGCGCCCCGGCACACCACCCTGCTGATCCCAGAGGCCGATCGTCGGCCCGGCGGCATGGCCGTGATAGCCGAGCGGGTGGCTGTAGATACTCGGCACCAACCCCTCAGATTTAGCCTGTGCCAACGCCTCGCGCAGGACCTCGTTGCCGGTCTTGCCGATCGCCATCGCCGCCATGTGGATATCCTGCAAGCGGTTCCCGGCAGCAAGCGCCGCCTTCAAACCTTCCGGCGCATCGGTCTCGCTCGGCTTGAGGACATAGGCATTCTGCTGCTGATCGGTCGCGAGACCGAGGTAATAAAAACCCATGTCGCAGTGCAGCAGATCGCCCGGCTGGATCAGGGTGCGCGGTTTCGGTTGATCGGCCAATTGCGCCGGGCGATCGAAGCTCTGGCCGGGGGCCCGGATCGAGATCGACGGCTGGAACCAGGTCTGCAATCCAGCATCGAGCATCGTCTGGCGCATCCACCAGACCACATCCTCGGTCGTCGTCACCCCCGGCCTGATGGTACGCGGCGAGAATGCCTCGGCGATGATCGCGTGTGCGATCGAGGTGATCTCGGGATAAACGGCCAACTCTTCCGGGATACGGCGCTCCAACCAGCCAACGGCCAGGCGCTCGGCCCCCAGGGTGCGATCCGCATATTTCTCGCCGAGCGCCTTCGTGATCTCGCCGTGCTCGTGATAGGTCAACCCATCGCCGAACGCGAACAGCTCGGAGACGTTGAGGCCGATCGACTGCGGATCACGCTCCTGCACGATCCGCGCGAGGCTGGCATCCTGATCCTCGCCGCTATCGGCATCCCAACCGCGCTGATAGAAGTCTCCGAAGCCGTAGCGATCGAGGGTGATCCGGTCGACGCCGCCATCCGGTCGACGCGCGAAGACGAGGATCGTCCGCCGCCGCGCCGCCATCGACGGCTCGGGGAGCATCGTCATGATCACCGGGTCTTCGTTGTACTCGCGCGCGGCGACGATCCACATGTCGAAGCCCTCGCGCGCCATCAGCTCGGGCAGGATCCGGTCGAGCCGCGCTTTCAACCACTCGTTCCGCACCTCGGCCCGCTGTCGCAACGGCAGGATACGGGCGCGCAATTCATCGACG
>DATCMP010000375.1:0-6897 GCA_036563365.1 Thermomicrobiales bacterium | reverse complement strand
CGATTTCCCGCTCAACGAGCGGCTCTTAAGCGCGATTGAGGGGGTGGGGTACACCCACCCGACGAAAATCCAGGCGGCGGTCCTGCCGCCCTTGCTCGAAGGGCGCGACATCTTCGGGCAGGCACAGACTGGCTCGGGGAAGACGGCGGCCTTCGGTATCCCGACGATCAATCGGCTGAAGCCAACGGGCGTGGTCGGCGCGATCGTGCTCGTGCCGACGCGCGAGCTCTGTCGGCAGGTATCCGACGAACTGGAGAAGCTGGCGGCAGGGAGCGGCCTGCAAATCCTCTCCGTCTACGGCGGTACGCGGATGCGCGGACAGTTCACCGCCCTCGAAAAAGGCGTCGATATCATCGTCGGGACACCCGGTCGGGTCATCGATCACCTGGGTCGCGGCACCCTGCGCGTCGATCAGGTGAAGGTCGTCATCCTCGACGAGGCCGACGAGATGCTCGACATCGGCTTCGCCGAGGACATCGAGCAGATCCTGCGCCGCACGCCGCGCGAACGCCAGACCCTGCTCTTTTCGGCGACGATGCCCGGCTGGGTACAAAAGCTCATTCGCCGCTACCAGCGGAACCCGGTCCACATCGCGATCGAGCCGGAGCGGATGACCGTGGCGACGGTCGAGCAGCGCTATTACGAAGTCGCCGAGCGCGACAAACTCGACGGCTTCCTCTCGTTCGAGGACGATTTCGGGCGCGACGCGCGCCTGCTGATCTTCCGACGGATGCAGGTGGGCGTCGATCGGTTGGCGCAGCAACTCACCCGCGAGGGGTGGTTGGTCCAACCGTTGCACGGTGGCATGGCGCAACCCGATCGCACGCGTGTCATCGACGCCTATCGCAGCGGCGACCTGCGCGTGCTGATCGCGACCAACGTCGCGGCGCGTGGCCTCGATATTCCCGACATCACCCACGTCATCAACTACGACATTCCACAGAACCCGGAGGAGTATGTCCACCGGATCGGGCGCACGGCGCGGGCGGGGAAGACCGGCGTGGCGATGACGTTCGTCAGCGAGTGGGACTACCCGTACCTCGAAGCGATCAAGGCACATGTCGGGGAGGCGCTGCAACCGGCCACCCTGCCGATCTATCAGCGCTGACATAACCTCCGCATACAATATGGCCCCCCGAGTGTTCGCTCGGGGGGCTTTCGCTTGCGTCACTTGGCCGGTGGCTGTGTGAGTTGGCCGACCGACATGGAGACGGCGGCGCGGCGATGATTCGTCCGCATCCGCCACCAGGCCATGAGCCGAGCGAGCGGGGTGTCCCATGGAACCCAGAAGGACAGGCAGAGAAGCAGCCGGATGAAGTCGGGACCGACGGCCGCAAATCACTCGGTCCGTAAAGCAGGAACAGCCCCCCATAGAAAACGATCCGGCAGAGCGCGAGACGCTCCGGTCCGATCGGCGCGAACCAGTAATCGAGCCAACGCCGTTTCATCGTTACCATGATGTTAAGGCTCCTCAGCACGGAGCACTTCGGCCAGCAACTCACGCCGATCCGGCTGCGCCACATTTCCGGCATCTACTTGCAAGTCCCAGGCGACCCGATACAAGCGAATGCCGCGTAGCGGCGGACCATCGTGTCGACCGGCAAAACGGAGTTCTTCATAGCGATCAAGGGCGGCTTGCAAGGCTGGCCCGGCAGCGGTCAGGTCGGCGCTGTACTGGTCAACCAATGCGCCGGAGGGTGCGGTCCCAGAGCGAGAAGTCCATCTCGGACCCAACACCACGCCATAGAGCCGTGTTGTCCCGACGGTGTGCTCGGTCCGTACGGTGGCGTACATTCGATACGGCGAGAAGGGCCAGATCTCGAGCCTGGTGGCAAAGCTGAGCACACTTCCGAGGGTGAGGAAACCGAGCAAATAGTGGACGAGAATTATGCGGGAGCGAGGCATCCGATCCTCACCGCCTGTCGCGGCTTCGCTCACTCTCGTCACCACCGCGTCACCACCCCCCGCTATTCGCCATATCTCCATCAGTAAGGGCAGGGGTCCGCTTATCCGGCCATAGCCCAGATAGGCCAATTTCGCCGCACCAGTCGGTTAGCCTACCGAGGCGTGACGTTTCCCGCCCCCCGGCTGTCCACGTTCACACCAGGAGCGCCACAGAGCTCCCGGGGGGAATTTTTTCGTGAGGCATGGCATACTTCATGCTTGCGAATGGGGAATATCGCCCGTCTCGTGAAGGTATGGGGCGCGCGTGGACGCATACAGCGAGGAAGGAAACAGCAGCGATGAGCGGGCTGATGCGCGGGATGATCGATCAAGTCCTCAAGAATATGGGGGAGGACGAGCGCGCCCAATCGGTCAACTATGTCACCGACAGGATGGTCGAGCGAATGAGCAATGAGGAGCGCGTTGCCCTCCTGATGGCGATCCTCGATCGGGTGATGAGCAATCTCACTGCCGACGAGCGCGCGGATCTCGCCGGGCGCGTGGCGGGCAAGCTCAGCGGCGCAACGACCGCACCCTCGGTAGCTACATCCGAAGAGGCTCAGGCAGCGGTTGGGAGTGGTGGCTCGATGAGCGGCGGTGGGCCAGCGCAGTAAGATACCGGCGATACCGGGTGCTACGCAGGAGAGAGGGAGGCGACGAGCGTGGACGGGGAACGTGACGAGGAATCGCGGCGCTGGCGGACTCAACTGCCACCTTGGGCGGAAGACATTACCGAGCGCACGCGCGGCTTCGATCCAGATACTCTCTCGACGGGGCAGGTCGTCGGCATCGCCGTCGGCGCTGCGGCGATGCTCGGCACGCTTATGGTGGCCCTCGGCCCCAGCGAACCGGATCTGCCGCCTACCACCGCGCGCGCACACTCGGTGGTACGGGGTAATGAGCCAACGGTGGCGGTGATCAAGAACGGGAAAGTGTCGGCTCGTACCCGCAAGCGATTGCGGCAGCAGGCCGAGGCGTTGGGTAAAGAGCTTGCGGCGCTCGATCAGCAGGTGAAGCAGCAAGTGCGCGATGAGCGCGGCGTCATCTCTGCCGAGAATGTTTTGATCCCGGTTGAAAAACAGGAGAGTACAACGGTGACTGACGAAGCAGTGGTTGCGGTGCTGAAGAACGGCAAATTAACGCGTCGATCGCGCAAGCAATTGCACAAGCAGGCCGACGCCATCCAGAAGGATATCAACCGGCTGAATAAAGCGGTTCAAAAACAATCGGATCGGGCACAACACCCGGCACCGACCGCCGAGGATGCGCGCGAGATGGCGAACCAGGTCGGCCCCAGTATCGGGAAACGTTTCGTGGCCGCGGTTGCCGCACCAGCCGCCGCCGCCGCGCCACTGCTCGAACGGGCGCGCAACAGCGACCTCCCCGATCAGGTGCGCGATAACGCGCGCCATTTCGCCGGGGCAACGCGGGAGCGCACTTCCGATTTAACCGGTCGAGTGCGCGATGATTTCTTCCCGTTAGTTGCTGAGCGAGCAGGCAAGGTGCAAGGGCGTGTCCAGGGGGCCGCAGACGAGATCCTGCCGCAGGTGGCGGAGCAGTTACAGCGGGTGCGCGATGAGATCGTACCCCAGGTGGCGGAGCGTTTGCAGCAAGCCCGCGAAGAGTTGGTGCCGCAGGTAGCCGATGCGGCGGCGAAGGCCGGGGCGCAGGTCAGCGCCTTGGCCGCGACCGGTGCCGCCGCGAGCCGTGAGACGGCCAAGACAATCGCCGGTGGCGACCTGGCGAACCAGATCAACAAGCAGACACGACGTGGCCGGAAGCAAGCGGCCAGTGCCCTCTCCAGCCTCGCCGCGCAGATCGAACCACCCGAGGAGAAGCGCAGTCTGAACGGGCTGTGGGTCTTCGCGATCATCGCGGCGATCGGTGGGGTGCTCTACTACTACGTTTTCCAGAACGAGGAGCGCCGCAAGAAGGTTATCGAGACAACCAAGTCGGTCGTCGAGCAAGGCCGTGAGATCGTGCGCGACTTTCAGGGCTACGACGAGGAGTTCTAATCGTAACGCCGGGATAGGCGATATATTAACGGCGGGGGCGCGGCTGTTGCCGCGCCCCCGCCGTGCGTACACTCCCCATCGTTCTACGCTTACTGCTTACAGCGCCGCAGCCATCACCGCATTCGCGAAGCGGGCCAGCCGTAACCCCTCATTGTGCCAGCCGCTGCGGCGCGTGCGATTGGTCAGCACCACACAGGCCAAATCACGCTCGGGGTCGCCCCAGGCGAAGGTACCGGTCGCGCCGCTGTGACTGAAGGTGGCGGGCGAGCTCAGATCGCCGGACTCGTGGCCCCGCTTTTCACCCTTGAGCGACCAGCCGAGTCCCCAATCGACATGCGTCAGCGGCGGGTCGGCGGGGGTATCCTCGCGCAGTGCGGGGGCGATAGCGGCGGGAGCCTCGGGCGGGGCGAATTGCAGAGTGATCATCGCCTGCGCGGTAGCGGGGGCAATGATCTGCGGCGTTGCTTCAGCGCAGCGACCCGGTCCGGCGGCGGCGGGCAGGAAGAGATCGACGAAGCGGATCAGGTCGCGTGGTCGGCTGAACAGCCCACCCCAAGGGATGCCAAGGCTGCGATAGTAGGCGCTATTCGCCATCTCCCAGGCAGTCCCCTCCTGACCGGTGTCCTCGACACGCGCAATTCGCTCATTCCAGGCAGCGGGTGGCCGCAACGAACTCCGCGACATCCCCAACGGTTCCAGGATCTCCGCCTGCACGAATGGATGGTACTGCTCGATCGCCGGTTCGGCGACGGGTTGGCCCAGCGTACCTGTCAGCGCGCGACCGACCACCTCCGCCGCCAGACAGATGGCGACGTTACTGTAGTAATGCAACGAACCCGGCGCAAACAGGAGCGGCTGTTGCAAGAACGAGCGCACGAAGTCGGCTAACGGACGACCGGCACGGCGCAGATCGAGATTATCGGCGGAGAAGCCGGGCAACCCCGAGCAATGGCAGAGCAAGTGACGCAGCGTAATCGCACGCCGATCGTGACCGGTCACCGGCCCATCCAAAAATTCGGGCAGGAGAGTGTAGAGAGGTTGGTCGAGGGCCAATAGCCCGCGTTCGACCAGCAGCAACACCGCCGTCGCGGTGACCGGCTTGGTGATCGAAGCCAGCCCCCAGATCGTCTCCGCGTTTACCGCGCATCCGCTGGCTCGATCGGCCAAACCGACATACGCCTCGCCACCCACACGCCCACCACGCGCCACGAGGACCGCAGCGCCAGGAATGATGCCCTCGGCGATCCACCGGTCGAGGAGCGCGAAAGCGTGGCGTAACCGATCGGGGGAAAGCCCGGCGTCACGGGCACCGTCGAGGAGATGACCCTGTTCCGCAGCGATACCCATCATCACACCTCTTCGTCCCTGAACACCATGACGACCCGCCGCGCCGCTCGTCAATGGGCGGCGCGGCGGGTCGTAGCACTCACCACTTCTTCTCCGGTGGCACGATCGCGGGAAGTTGCGCCTCAAGGACCGTCGCGTTAAATGCGCCGAGTTGCGTGACGAGCACTCCTTCCAGGCTTTCGAGCTGGGCATCGACACGCCCGACGACATCAGTGAAGACCTGTCGCGCGCCCTGAGTCGGCGCGGCGTCGGCGCTGCCCACCACCCCGGACAGTGCGGCGAGCTTGTTGTTCAGCTTGATCGGGAAGTTCAGCGGATCCTCGTGCGACTTCGAGCGCCCCTGGATCAGCTCATCCTCGACCGCCGTCAGCGCCTCGCGCAGCGGCCCGGCGGCGGCGGCGACCTTCTCCGCTTGCGGCGTCCCCTTGGTCCGCTCGACCCAGCTATCGGCCTGCTGGCGCAGGGCGCGGATCATATTGATCGCTTCGTGCGTCGCGGTGAGCTTGTCGCGGATCTGGAGCAGCAAGGCGAACTGGGCCGCAAAATCCTCGGCTGTCGCGGTCGTGCGCGGATCTTTGACGAAATCGAACGACGCCGCTTGCGCCTGTCCATCGACCACGAGTTCGACCGTGTAACGTCCTGGCGAGGCGAGCGGGCCGGTCACACCGCCCGCCCAGAAGACCGCGCCGGGGACGACCGTCGCATCGGGGTAACGCGCGTTCCAGACGAAGCGGTTGATCCCGACACTCATCTTCGGCTTTGGCTCCGGGGGAGCACCGTGGCTAGCACCCTTTTGGTCGGCCTTCTCCTCGCCGCCCTCGACGGTGTTGGTGAACGACGTGATCTCGTTCCCCGCCGCATCGAGGAAGCGCAGCGTCAAGGACTCCTGCGGCGGCGCAGACAGGTAATAGAGAATCGGGACGCCAGGCTCGGGATTCTGCCCGGCATCGAGGAAGCCGAGCCCTTTTTCGCCGTCGGGCTGCTTGACGATCTGCGTACGCACGGCGAGCCCACCGGCACTGCCGTAGCCGCGCGGCTGGTTCAGGTCCACTTGAGGGCGGCGTCCCGGCACGAGGAAGCGGGTCGTCTCGCGCGGGGTGAAGAGCAGGGTGTCAACGCTGTCATCCCGGTCGAGCAGTTGGTGTAATGGGGTCAGGTCATCGAGGATCCAGAAGCCGCGACCGTGCGTGGCGGCGACGAGGTCGTGATCTTTCACGGCCAGATCGTGGATCGGCACGACCGGCAGGCCGACGCCGAGCGGCGACCAGGAACTGCCCTCATCGAGCGAGACCCAGACCCCAGCCTCGGTACCCGCGTAGAGGACACCTTGCCGGGCCGGGTCGGCGCGGATCACGCGGGTGAAGTGGTGATCCGGGATCCCGGTGTTGATCCGCGTCCAACTCTGGCCCCAATCATCGGTCTTGTAGAGATACGGGGCGAGATCGTCGGATTTGTAGCGGGTCGCGGCGAAGTAACAGGTCGCGGCGTCGTGCGGCGACGGCTCGATGATGCTGATCAGCGCCCACTCCGGCAACAACTCGGTGGGCGGCGTCACGTTCTCCCACGACTTGCCACCATCTTTGGAGAGGTG